>JAIDTS010000236.1 GCA_029060585.1 Muribaculaceae bacterium | reverse complement strand
TATCTTTCGTTGCCACGTCTGTTAAGCATATAATTGAACGCAAACGTGTGATGTTCGTTTACGTTGTAGTCCACGCCGGCGTTGAGGACAGTGAGAGGTCGCCTGTAGACCCTGATGGTCTTTCCCTTATTGTTGAGTTCGTTGCCGGAAGATGGCATCCATGTGCCGTCCCAGGAATACTTACGGAATGCAGTATCCACTGTCTCGCTGTGATCCCAGGTATGCGAGAGATTTAGTCTGGTGGAGACATGGCCCCAATTTTTTGCATATCGCGCTGATACGTTGAATGAATGTGAGTTGCGCGATGCCTCACCATAGACCTTGTTCTGCATGGCGCCGGTCTGGATGTCCTTGTCAAGTTTGTTGTAGGAGACTGCGATAAAGAATATATCCGCCCACGTGGTGTTATTGACACCAGCCTCTATCTGTCCGAAAAGAGAGAAGTAATCGTCATGGAAACGTCTTTTGTCCGTAATGACATATCGGTCTTCCTCCTCGCTCCATACCTCGACTCCTTTCATCTTGTAGTCGTTTTGAGAATATTTGATACTGAAAGTTGGTCTCACGGCAATCGATGTCCCGGGTATATAATATTGTCCTGTGATATCACCGGTGTGCGTATGGAATGAGGCGATGCCGTAAGACGCGTCCAGGAAATTCCGACGGGATTTCTTCGTGACTATATTGACCGCTCCTCCGAGCGCGTCAGAACTGAGATAGGAAGGCACCACTCCTTTATATAGCTCGACCCTCTCCACTGTATTAAGAGGCACATTGTCTAATGTTAGACCGGTTCCCTTAGTCTCAAGAGGGACACCATCGATGAAATACCTGATCGAATTGCCAGACATGCCGTTGATGGCAAGGTCGAATTCCGAACCCATTCCACCTTCGCGACGGACCTTGACGCCGGCGGTTCGGTCGACTATATCGTTAAGGGTAACAGATTTATTGATATTAGGAGTGATTTCAACGGCATTTACAGCAAACGCGCCCTCTTCAAGTTTCTTGGCAGCCGACTTACCATAGACCTTCACCTCATCCAAAGCAAATGACTCATCGGGAAACTCAGCAACGGAGTCCTGTGGGTGAATATACACCGGATCGGCTCCATACATATGCAGGAAGCTCAAGATAAAGAGAAGTGACAGTAAGCGTTGATTCATTTCGGTTTGCTGCCAAAGATTGATAATGAGGCATATTACACAGCAAACCATGTTCATTCATCCCAGATGAGGAATGACGAACGGCTGTTTTGTGGTAATATAACCCGAAAACTACAAAACATTATGTTGTCTTGGCAGGTCTCCTGACTTATCCTGCTCACCAACGCCTTCCCATCAGTTGAACCGACAGTGGCATTATGTTGGTGAGTTTTGTAGGAATTACAGTAGCGGGTCTGTCCCGGATTCTCACCGGATTCCCTATTAATCGCGTAGTCGCGAACCAAAACGTGGTGCAAAGTTACGAATTTTTTTCCTTTCTGCAAAAATAAATTGAAAAATAATAAACGCAGAGTCACAACCGTATCTTATGGCCGTAATTATTTACCGTAATTATAAGATTGAAGATTGAACCCTAAATCCATCGTAGTGTTAATATAGTATAATAAACGCTTAAACGCTATAAAAACTGTACCTGAAAAAACACGATAGACAATGACTACTGATTCCACATCCTCAAAGACAGTCGATCTGGCGACAATGCCGTTAGGTATACGGCAGATACTCATCATGATTGCCGCATCTCTCGGCCAGTTCATAGGCCAGGGACTCGCCACCTTGGTTGGTATCGTCATCCCCCTTATCCAACTCGTGGCGCATCCCGAGCTGAGTTCCGGCATACAGGGATTGATGGGGTGTATCTCGCTTATCGGCATTATGCTGGGCACGGTGGTGTTCGGCAGATTGAGCGACCGCTACGGCTATCTTTTCTTCTTTCGCCTGTGTCCGCTGATCATCCTGGCAACCTCACTCATATGCGTATTCGTCCACGCTGTCCCGGTGCTGTTGGTGTGCCTCTTCCTGATGGGCTTCGCCATAGGGGGCGAATATAGCCTTGACCCTGACTATATCTCCGAGCTGATGCCGGCAAAGTGGCGCACCTTTATGGTTGGACTGGCTAAAGCACTCGCCTCGGCAGGAAGCGCCGTCGTGGCCATCATATGCTACGTGATGATCACAAAATCGAAGGATCCGGCGATCTGGCCCGACCTCTTCTACATTACGGGAGCTATAGCCGCCATTATGTTTGTCTCCCGCCTATGGTTTGCCCAGAGTCCCCAATGGCTTATGAGCCGCGGACACGCCGCAGAGGCACAGAAGGCCGTGGAGAAATTTCTCGGCCCCAACGTAAGGATGATTTCCGACGTTGCGTCGGCCACTTCCTCCAAACCTCAGGCAAAACCTGAAAGTATGGGAGCCTTCATAAAGGAGCATATCCGTAAGATCATACTGACAGGTGTACCCTGGGCTTGCGAGGGACTTGGAGTCTACGGCATAGGTATCTTCCTCCCGGTGCTTATCATGAGCTTCAAGATCGACAGCCTTCCGGCTACAGCACCTGAGATAGAGCACATCACCCATTCCGTCGGACTGACATTCGTGCTCACACTCGTCATGATGGTAGGCTTCGGCCTCGGCCTCTACCTCCTTAAGAAGGAGAGCCACATTAAAATGCAGGTGGTTGGATTCTGGGGAAGCGCCGCCGGCCTCGGCCTGCTGATGGCGGCATATCTATGCCACTGGCCCTCCTGGGTAGCGATCGCGGGTTTCGTGATCTTCGAGCTCTTCCTCAATGCCGGACCTCACCTCATCACCTTCATCCTGCCGAGTCAGGTCTATGCCATCGAGAACCGCGGAACGGGTACCGGAATCGCGGCAGGCATCGGAAAGGCGGGAGCCGTGGCAGGAGCATTCATTATCCCCGTGCTGCTGAAGAGTGGCGGACCGACAACAGTCATGATCGTTTCGATCTCAGTGATGGCGGCGGGAGCCTTGATCACTTCCCTCACAGCTAAGAAACCTTATTAAGTCTTAAGTCTTAAGTCTTGAGTCTTGAGAGGCTACGCAGTTCAGTCTTCAGTCTTAAGTCTTAAGTCTTGAGTCTTGAGAGGCTACGCAGTTCAGTCTTCAGTCTTTAGTCTTCAGTCTTGAGTCTTGAGTCTTGAGAGGCTACGCAATTGAGGCTTGAAACATCCAATATAAACCTTAAGTCAAATACCTTAAACTGAAAATACAATGGCAAGCATAACACAAACCACATCGGCGCCCAAACCTGTGTCGAAGACGCAGAAGTTCGTGACGACGTTCATGAACCTTGTGGTGCTCGGCCTTTCCGCAGCACTGATAGCCTGGATCTCATACGACACATTCGAAAGAATAGATTTCCTTCAGAACCATGCCTACATGACATTCCAGTTCTGGGTCTGTATGGTCTTCATCCTTGATTTCTTCATCGGACTTTATTACGCACCCAAGAAATGGTCTTACTTCAAGACTCGTATCCTGTTTCTTCTCCTTTCGATACCGGTGCTGAATATGGTGAATATGCTCGACATCAAGCTGAGTCCCGACATGCTGTATTTCGCAAGGTTCATTCCTCTTGCGCGTGGTGCTCTTGCCCTGGCGATAGTGGTGAGCTATGTCTCTACCAATGCCGTCACGAGTCTGTTTGCTTCCTATATCACGATCATGCTTTTCATCGCCTATTTCTGCTCGCTTATTTTCTATCAGAGAGAGGCCGGAGTAAACCCCGACGTCAACTCATACTGGACTGCGCTTTGGTGGACGATGATGAATCTCTCTACAGTAGGATGCTCCATATCGCCGGTGACGGTGGCTGGCAAGATAGTGGCAGTGATACTCCCGATCTCAGGTATGATCATATTCCCGCTCTTCACCGTCTACCTGACGGACTATGTCACGCGCTCATTCAAGAAAAACAACGAGGTCCCGACGGATGCATCCGCCGGAGACCAATGATCACGCAACATCATTCGCGCGCGAAAAAAGACAACAGGGAAGTTCCATGGTTTAACGGAGCTTCCCTAAGTTTTACAATATTTAAATCTTTACATCGCATGGTGTTAAATCGAAGTTAAATAGCATCGGGCTACTAAACGTTCGGTTGTTATAAGAGTCAAAGATTGCGTAAAACGTATTACGGCGACATTACCCGTAAGACGTAAGACACACAACGTACAACTTCTAAAAATAAAAAACACACAAAACGAATTAAAGATGAAAAAGAAAGTATTAGGACTGGCACTCATGGCCATAGCGCTTGTAGGAATGAACGGTATGGCACAGAATACCCAGCAGTGCGACAAGGCACAGGTGGAAAACTCGAAATGCTGCAAGGGCGCTAAGAAAGAAGGACGCGCAAAACTCAACCCCTATGAGGGTCTGAACCTGACAGAGGCTCAGAAGAGCAAGCTCTCGGAGCTCGACAGTAAGCGAATGGCTGCCCACAAGGCTAAGATGGAGGCTCGCAAAGCCGAGGCCACGGATCAGAAAGCCGATAAAAGCAAGACCCACGCCGACATGAAGGCACGTATGGAGGCCCGCAAGGCTGACAAGATGGAATATCTGAAGGAAGTGAAGGCCATCATCGGCCCGGACCAATATGTAGTGTTCCTTGAAAACATGTATGTCAACGGCGGACAGCAAGGTAGCTGCAAGGCTATAAAGCAGGGTCACAAAGGGGGTAAGCAAGGCATGGCCCACAATAAAGAAGGAAAAGGGCAGCGCAAAGGAGGCCAGCGTGGGCAGAGGAATGCCGACAGCTCCAATAACCGGTCTTAAATAGCTGTCTTTGAAAGACACTCTAAGAAAGACACACTAAAAAAGAAAGTTAATAATTACATGTCAGGCACCCGGCGGAAGACAGTCTCCGCCGGGTGCCTGCTTGTTTTAGGTCACTTCACTCATAAAAAATGGGGTCATATTTTGCAGATCCGAGGCTTTTCATTATTTTTGCAATTATGAAAACCGCTATCCACATGATATTACAGGCCATAGTGCTGTTGGGCACATGGCAGACCGTGTGTGCCCAATCGCCGGCATGGGGCGATCAGGGCGATGGGACATTCGCCAACCCAGTTCTTAACGCCGACTATTCCGACCCGGATATCGTCAGAATCGGCGACAAGTATTACCTTACATGCTCTGAGTTCCACTTCATGGGTATGCCCGTCTTGGAATCGGAAGATCTCGTCAATTGGCGGATCATCGGACAGATATTCGACAGCATAGACCTGCCCGGATATTCAGATATGACCAAATATGCCGAGGGGACTTGGGCTCCGGCTCTTAAATACCATGACGGAAAGATATGGATGTATGTCTGCACTCCGGAAGAGGGTCTTTTCATGAGCCGGGCCGACAGTCCGGCCGGACCCTGGGAACCTCTGTATATGGTAAAGGGTATCGCCAAGTGGGAAGATCCATGCCCTTTCTGGGACGAGGATGGGCAGGCCTACCTTGTCAGGAGCCGCCACCGTGCAGGACCAATCATCATCCACAGGATGAGCGCAGACGGTCGCGAACTGCTCGATGAGGGGACCACCGTATATGAAGGTCCGGTGGCCGAAGGGCCTAAGATGTTCAGGAAAGACGGGTGGTACTACATCAGCATCCCAGAAGGAGGAGTCGGAGAGGGATGGCAGACGGTACTCAGATCTAAAGAAATCTACGGTCCGTATGAGTCGCGGCGCGTGCTGGAGCAGGGATCGACCGACATCAACGGTCCTCATCAAGGTTCGTTTGTAGAGACACCGCAGGGCGACTGGTGGTTCGCACATTTCCAGCAGGCGGGAGCCCGCGGGCGAGTGATGCATCTGCAACCGGTAAGATGGGTTGACGGATGGCCGGAAATCGGCACCGACTATGATGGCAATGGAGTCGGAGAACCTATGGCAATAGTGCC
>JAIDTS010000235.1 GCA_029060585.1 Muribaculaceae bacterium | reverse complement strand
TGTCGCAAGCTCAACTTAAGGGTTAAAGGGGTAGCTGGTTAAAAGGTAGGTGGTTAATGGGTTAGTTGAGTTGAGATTAGTTGGCGGCGTTTCCGAAAAGGGATTTTACGAATTCCTCGCTGTCGAAAATCTGCAGGTCGTCCATCTGTTCGCCTACACCTATATACTTCACAGGAACCTTGAACTGGTCGCTGATGCCTATTACGACTCCGCCCTTGGCTGTGCCGTCGAGTTTAGTGATCGCGAGTGCGTTCACCTCTGTTGCGGCGATGAATTGTTTTGCCTGTTCGAAAGCGTTCTGTCCAGTACTTCCGTCGAGCACTAAAAGCACCTCGTTGGGAGCGTCGGGAAGCACCTTTTTCATGACGTTTTTCACTTTAGTCATTTCGTTCATGAGCCCGATCTTATTGTGGAGACGTCCTGCGGTGTCGATAATCACAACGTCTGCCCCCTGCGCCTTAGCGCTGCTGAGCGTATCGAAAGCTACAGCGGCGGGATCGCTTCCCATCTTCTGCTTGATGACCGGCACTCCGGCACGTTCTCCCCAGATGTCGAGCTGCTCTATCGCGGCGGCGCGGAAAGTGTCGGCGGCGCCTAAAATCACTTTGTTGCCTGCCGCCTTATATTGATGAGCGAGTTTTCCGATCGTAGTGGTCTTGCCTACACCGTTGACACCGACCACCATAATTACGTATGGTTTTTTATTGGCTGGCACCTCGAAATCTCCGAGTTCGGGATCCTTGTCAGGGCGTGCGAGCATCTGTGATATTTCGTCGCAGAGAATGTCATTTAGTTCTGATGTACCGACGTATTTGTCGCGGGCTACGCGTTCTTCGAGTCTTTCTATGATTTTAAGCGAGGTGTCAACGCCCATGTCTGAAGTGATGAATACTTCTTCGAGATTGTCGAGCACTTCATCGTCGACCTTAGATTTTCCGGCTACAGCGCGGGTAATCTTGTCCCATACTCCTTTTTTAGTCTTTTCGAGGCCGGAATCAAGCTTTTCCTTCTTTTCCTTCGAAAACAGTTTTTTGAAAAATCCCATATCTTTCGGTTTTAATAATGCAAAATTAATGTTTTTTCGCGAATTGCACAAATTTCATGCCAAATATGATTTAGTAGGGCACTTTTAGTTAAAAGGAAATTCAGTCGGAAATCTCGCGAAGGCCGCAGTTGTTGTAAGGGTGGTAGGAACGGAGGGGTTCTCATATTGTTGCCGCGGCTTTTTAGACCAGAGAACAATAGAACAATAATATTTCTGATCACGAATGAAGCTCTTCCTATCCGAAGCCAAGCTGGTTAGGCTCGGAACTCTGCGCTCTTTGCCCCTTTGCGCTTTTTGCGTGCACTCAAAAAACATCATGTAATATGCACTTGTGTGTATAGTCTTTTTGAAAATTTTTATTAACTTTGCATTTGACATTAAAAACATGATAGATATGAAAAATAAGATTCTTTTTCTTCTGACAATCTGCATCTGCGGATGCTTGTCGATGGTAGGTCAGAATGACGATGCCAAAGTATTGAGACCGCTCAAATCATCTGTAGATGACTACATACCTTTACTGAACAGCGCGGGATATGAGGCTTTCACATTCGACCTCTCGCCGCTGTCGGATGGTCAATACTATATCAGCTTCAAGATCAAAGTGTATAAGGATGGTAAAGAGGAAATGGATGATCTTCTGGGTGGAAACTTCACTCTCCAAAATATTAGGCTTTTGAGTGATTTCCCGGAGGAGAGCCGTAAGGAGATAAAAGCTGAAGATATTGCTGATCCGGAAAGAGGTATATTCACAATGTCAAAAAAACTGACTATAGGTTTAACTCCCGTAGTGAATGACTCTATCAGACCTTTTATGCTTGAGCTGGAAAATATGGGGGGATTAACCGGACAATTGAATATGCAACCTCTATATGAGAATAACGATAGTGTAAACGGAAAGAAATTTTATTGGTACAATACAAGACCTTTTAAAATTCAGGAAATAACAAACGGTAAGTTTATTCCTCTTGTCTTGTACGGCTCTTGGTGGTATGATAAAGATTTTGACATTTTCAGATTTTGCGGAGAGAAGGAGGTAGATCCCGACATGTCTTCCGACATCCTAAAATATATTCCGAATTATTATGTCTTTGGAATAGAGGTGAATCCGATAAAGACACTTTAGCCCTCACCTTGAAAATCCTAATCTCATTATACTAAGGCCCCATTTTTTATGAAATGTTGTTTCCTTTATCGTTCATCGCGCGAAAAGTATACGATGTGCCCTCCGGGAGATCAAAACCATTCAGCCGAGTAGCCAGCGACAATGAGTAGCGTAGCCTATGGTACTCCCTGCTTTGGCTGAATAGTTTCCTGCACCAGGGCTCTTGTACTCTGGAACTCTGGTCTTGAATCCCAATCAGCACCCTCTGTCCCTGCGCCTCTCCGCGTGACACCCACCGTTCCCACCACCCCAGCGCTCCCACCGTGATGCCACCCCATAC
>JAIDTS010000234.1 GCA_029060585.1 Muribaculaceae bacterium | reverse complement strand
CTTATACAGAAGTTCGTGCTGAAGCTCCGGATGGTCGTAGATAATATGCGAGAGTTCCCAGTGATGCCCGGCCTCCTCCTTGAGAAGAGGAGATGTAGCATCGACATCGGTGAGGTTCCAAGTCAGAAGCACCGTCTTTATCTTCAGAGCCTTCAGTTTCCTGACGAGCATCTCATGATCAGCATCCCCGGTGATAAGAACAACATAGTCGAATTTTCGGAATGTTGCCAGTTCATAGGCCTCAAGTGCAAACCAAACGTCTACACCCTTCTCTACCACCTGAACTACCCCATCTTTCTCAACCTCACGAAGGTGTTTGTAATGGAACACTACATCGTTCTCGATGAGAGTATCCTCAAACTTTCTTTCGTTGTAGAGGAGCTTCTTGTCGTATGCTTCCTTGACACGGTAGCGGCCTCGGAAATAATGAGCCTCTGTTATCTGACAGTCTGACTGGTCCACATCCTCCTCCATGGCGAGGCGAAACGTAATGAAGTCAAACAGTGATTTCACACGAATGATACTGTTCTCCGACTTCTTAAGGGCCCGATTGACCTTCGCATAGTAGCCCCCGTCGATAAACACCCCTATTGATATATATCCAAGCATAAATACGAGTTTCTATAAAATTATTAAATATCATTTTCTATAGCAAAAACGTCCCCGCACGCGATTCTGTTCGAGATCCACCCCAGATAATTATTACTCTTTTTGCTGATTAGAGAAAATTTGATTAATTTTGCACTGAAATCATAACAATACAACGCAAGAAGAAATGAGCAATATCGTAAGCGGAACAGCCCTTGCAAAGAAGGTGAAGCAAGGCGTGGCGGAAAGAGTGAAGGAATGCGAGGCAAAATACGGACGTGTGCCACATCTCGTCGTCATTCTTGTCGGCGAGGATCCGGGAAGCGTATCCTACGTCACCGGTAAGGCGCGTGACTGCGGAGAAGTAGGATTCAAGAACACTACACTGAAATATCCCGACACCGTCAGCGAAGAGGAACTCCTCGCCAAGATAGCAGAACTCAATGCCGATGATAGCGTCGACGGGCTTCTCGTGCAGCTTCCACTTCCTAAACATATCAGTGAAGCCAAGGTGATAGAGGCCATCAGCAAGGAGAAAGACGTAGACGGTTTTCATCCTCTCAATGTGGCCGCTCTTTGGCAGAAACAGCCATGCCTCCTTCCATGCACCCCTCAGGGCATCATAATGATGCTCGAGGAAGCCGGGGTGGAAATTGAAGGGAAACGCGCCGTTGTCATCGGACGAAGCAATATAGTAGGCCTTCCTGCTTCCAAACTTCTGCTCGACCACAACGCAACAGTCACTATGGCACACAGCCGTACGAAAAACTTGCCTGAAGTGACTCGCGAGGCTGATATCCTCGTAGTGGCCATCGGAAAGCCCAAATTCGTGACTGCGGATATGGTGAAGCCAGGAGCGGCGGTTATGGACGTGGGAGTAAACCGGAATCCTGAGACTGGAAAACTCTGCGGAGATGTTGACTTCGATGCCGTCAAGGAAGTTGCTTCGGTCATCACCCCGGTTCCCGGCGGTCTCGGACCCATGACGCGCGCATGCCTGATGGTCAACACCCTCGAGTGCTTCCTCCGCAAGATGAAAAAATAATTCCGAGTATAGGCTCGGCCTGATTTATCATGATGCATCGTGATAAATCATAAAACATCAAGGCCTAAAATAATAAAAAGGAGCGAATCCCGAAAGATTCGCTCCTTTCCATTTATCTATAGGTCAAGGTCTCATTTTGCCTCTTCTATCTCGCGGGCCTCCACGTCTACTACCGAAGCATAGTCGTCGGTGATGTTCATGGCTGCGAGTTCATCCTTGTTAGCTACCACGATACGGTTGTATTCGCGCAGACCGGTACCGGCCGGAATAAGGTGACCGCAGATGACGTTCTCCTTCATACCCTCCAGATAATCGGTCTTGCCGTTGATGGCAGCCTCATTGAGAACCTTTGTGGTCTCCTGGAAGGAAGCTGCGCTCATGAAGCTCGAGGTCTGAAGAGCGGCGCGCGTGATACCCTGAAGCACCTGCTCAGAGGTAGCGGGCATTGCATCGCGCACCTCCATCGTCTTGAGGTCCTTGCGCTTAAGCGAGGAGTTTTCATCGCGCAGCTTGCGCTGTGTGATGATCTGGCCCTTGCGGTAGTTGGTGGAATCGCCGGCGTCGGTGATCACCTTCTTGCCCCAGATGGAATCATTCTCTTCCATAAAGTCACGCTTGTCTACGATCTGCTGCTCGAGGAATCGGGTGTCGCCCGGATCAAGGATATTGACCTTACGCATCATCTGGCGCACGATAACCTCGAAGTGCTTGTCGTTGATCTTCACGCCCTGCATGCGGTAGACGTCCTGAACCTCGTTAACGATATATTCCTGTACGGCTGTCGGGCCCTTGATGTTGAGGATATCCGTAGGAGTGATCGCTCCATCGGAAAGAGGAGTTCCGGCGCGTACATAGTCGTTCTGCTGTACGAGAATCTGCTTCGACAGGGGCACGAGATATTCCTTCTTCTCGCCGAGTTTCGAGGTGACGGTGATCTCACGGTTACCGCGCTTGATCTTGCCGAATTCCACCTCGCCGTCGATTTCGCTCACCACTGCAGGGTTGCTCGGATTACGGGCCTCGAAGAGCTCGGTCACACGGGGAAGACCACCGGTGATGTCACCGGCGCCGCCGGCTGCACGCGGAATCTTCACGAATACCTGTCCGGGAGTGATCTCCTCGCCGTCCTCAATCATCAGGTGGGCGCCTACAGGCAGAGAATATGTACGGATCACATCACCATTCTTATCGAGAAGCTGAGCCTCCGGCACCTTGTTACGGTCTTTCGACTCTATCATGATCTTATCGCGCATTCCTGAGGCGTCATCGGTCTCTACGCGATAGGTCACGCCTTCCTCTACATTGACGAAGCGAACTTTACCTCCCTCCTCCGCCACGATAACGGCATTGAAGGGGTCCCATTCGCAGATCATGTCGCCCTTCGTCACCATATCGCCGTCCTTGAAGTAAAGCTTAGAGCCATAAGGAATATTGGCGTTGGTCAGAACAATGCCGCTCTTGGGCTCCACGATACGCATCTCACCCATACGGCCTACCACGATGTCGACTCCGTCCTTGTCCTTGATCGTACGGATCTCATCCATCTCAAGACGTCCGTCGTGACGGGCGGTGACGTCCTTGACTGCCGATACGTTACCTGCGACACCACCGACGTGGAACGTACGGAGTGTCAGCTGCGTACCAGGCTCTCCGATAGACTGGGCGGCGATGACGCCGACAGCCTCGCCCTTCTGCACCATACGGTGGTTGGAGAGATTGCGGCCGTAGCATTTCGCGCACACACCTTTCTTCGATTCGCAAGTGAGCACCGAACGGATCTCGACAGACTCGATGGCGGAGTTTTCTATCTTCTCGGCTATCGCCTCAGTGATCTCCTCCCCGGCATGAACGAGGATGGTGTCGTCGTGCGGGTCGCGCACATCATGGACAGACACACGACCGAGGATACGCTCGGAAAGTGTAGCCACAACTTCCTCATTGTTCTTTATCTCGGTGCATACGAGGCCGCGAAGAGTTCCGCAGTCCTCCTCGTTGATGATCACGTCGTGAGCCACGTCTACGAGACGGCGGGTGAGATATCCGGCGTCAGCGGTCTTAAGAGCGGTATCCGCAAGACCCTTACGTGCACCGTGGGTGGAGATGAAGTACTCGAGCACGCTCAGACCCTCCTTGAAGTTCGCGAGAATCGGGTTCTCGATGATCTGTCCTCCTTCCGCACCGGCTTTCTGCGGCTTTGCCATAAGACCACGCATACCGGAAAGCTGACGAATCTGGTCTTTCGAACCACGGGCACCCGAATCAAGCATCATGTAGACAGAATTGAAACCCTGCTGGTCTTCCTCCATCTGCTTCATCAGCGTGTCGGCGAGCTTCTTGTTGACGTTTGTCCATACATCAATCACCTGGTTGTAACGGTCGTTGTTGGTGATCATACCCATCTGATAGTTGGTGAGGATCTCCTCTACCTGCGCATTGCCCTTCGCTACATATTCGGCCTTCTCCTCAGGGATGATAACGTCTCCGAGGTTGAACGAAAGGCCTCCGCGGAACGCCATCTTGTATCCGAGATTCTTGATATCGTCGAGGAACTGCGCCGAACGTGTAACGCCACAGGTCTTGATCACCTTGGTGATGATGTTGCGGAGAGATTTCTTCGAGATGATCTCGTTGACATATCCGATCTCCTTCGGCACATACTGGTTGAAGAGGATACGACCTACGGAAGTGTTCTCTTTAAGCACCTTCACGGGATTTCCCTCCTCGTCGACGTCGTCTACGAGCACAGTCACGGGAGCGTGCAGGTCAAGGCGTCCTTCGTTGTAGGCGATCTCCGCTTCTTCAGGACCGTAGAACTTCGTGCCCTCTCCCTTTGTGCCTGGGCGGAGCTTGGTGATGTAGTAAAGTCCGAGCACCATGTCCTGCGAAGGCACGGTGATAGGCGCGCCGTTGGCCGGATTGAGGATGTTGTGAGCTCCGAGCATCAGCATCTGCGCCTCGAGGATAGCTTCGTTGCCGAGAGGAAGATGCACCGCCATCTGGTCGCCGTCAAAGTCGGCGTTGAATGCCGTACATGCCAGAGGATGCAGCTGGATGGCCTTGCCCTCGATCATCTTCGGCTGGAACGCCTGGATACCGAGACGGTGGAGCGTCGGGGCTCGGTTGAGCAGAACGGGATGACCCTTCATTACGTGCTCGAGGATGTCCCATACTACGGGCTCCTTACGGTCTACGATCTTCTTCGCGCTCTTCACAGTCTTCACGAT
>JAIDTS010000233.1 GCA_029060585.1 Muribaculaceae bacterium | reverse complement strand
TCCCCCCCACACTCCGCCCCCCCCCGATTCCTGAGGGGGTCGTGGGCTCGGATTTTTTTATAAGAGACAGTTTTATTACACAGACAAGGACGGCTCCATCCTTACTGATGGAACCATCCTTGTTTAATGTAAGAATTTCAGAGCTTTATCCGGATATTCAATTTATTCCGGACATCCAATCTGAATGTTGATTCTATTTGCCGAGCGATGTCTGCCATCTCCAGGCATTAGCGAGAGTCTCCTCCACGGGCACCTCCGCCGTCCATCCGAGCACGTTGTTTGCCTTGTCAGGAATTGCCCAGATCTTCTCTATGTCTCCTTCGCGCCGAGCCCCTATCTTGTGAGGAACAGGCACTCCAGTAGCTTTCTCAAAAGCGTTGATCAGCTCGAGCACAGACACTCCGCGGCCTGTGCCGAGGTTGAATATCTCGATGCTGTCAGTATCCTGACCGTCGAGCATCCTTTTCATCGCCACCACATGAGCCTTTGCGAGATCCACCACATCTATGTAGTCGCGGATACAGCTTCCGTCCGGAGTGTTGTAGTCGTCGCCAAACACGGTCAGTTCCTTGCGAATGCCTGCAGCAGCCTGCGTGAGATAAGGCACGAGGTTCTGTGGAACTCCGAGCGGCAGCTCGCCTATCTTTGCACTGGGATGTGCGCCGATGGGATTGAAATATCGCAAAATGATGCTCTTCACAGGGGCTCCGCTGTGGATGTAGTCAGTGATTATTTCCTCAGAAATCTGCTTCGTGTTGCCGTAGGGCGATGTGGCCGGCTTGATGGGTGCGGTCTCGTCTATCGGATTGACGTCGGGCTCTCCGTATACGGTGCAGCTGCTTGAGAATACGATTCCCTTCACTCCATACTGGGGCATGCACTCCAGAAGGTTGATGAGAGTGTTTAGGTTGTTTCTGTAATAGAGGAGCGGCTTCTGGACGCTCTCTCCTACTGCCTTAGACGCCGCGAAGTTGATGATACCCTTGATGCCTGGATTCTGCTCGAAGAGTTTCCTTAGAGTGTCGAGATCCGTGCAGTCACCTTCCACGAAGACAGGAGCTATGCCGGTGATGGCCTCGATGCCCTTGAGCACTTCGCGGTTGGAGTTGGAGAGATTGTCGATGATCACCACCTCGTAGCCGGCCTGCTGAAGCTCCACTACTGTGTGGCTGCCAATATAACCGGTGCCCCCAGTCACTAAAATCTTAGTAGTCATGTCTTGCGATGATCAGAATAAAGGTGAGGGATAAACTCCTGCGTCTACAAGAGCCTTGAACTGGTCTACGGTAGCCTGGCGGTCGGCGGCGAAAGTCACGCCAAACCACTTCGACGGTGTCTGCACCACCTTGAGTGTGGCCTGCCCGCTCTGGATGAGGTCGTTGACTACAGTTGGGATATAGAATTCAGACTTAAGCTCGTCGCCATGCTCAGAAAGGAACTTAACGAAAGCCTTCTCGCTATAGCCGAAATAATCGGGGGTGAAGCCCCACATATTCATGCTCACGCTACTACCTGCCGGGAAAGGCTTCTCCTCCTCGTCTTCTACATGTATCAATCCCTCTCCCTTGCGCTGGATGCCATGGCATTCCTTCACTCCTGTCAGATAGCCTTCTTCATTCACCTCGCAAAGTCCGCGGCTTACTCCGCCGTTCTCGCTGAGTGTGTTCTCTATTTTGAAGCCGATCATGCAGTATTCGCCCGTTTTGCCTTCGAGGGATTTAAGGGTTTCGGCTGCGATCTTGAAACTTTCGGGACCATAGTAGTCGTCAGCGTTCATCACCAGGAACGGCTCTTTGATGACATCCTTGGCCATAAGCACAGCATGGTTTGTGCCCCAGGGTTTCTGACGTCCCTCCGGCACTGAAAAACCTTCCGGAAGATTGTGGATATCCTGAAATACGACTTCCACCGGGATATGACCCTCATATTTGGAAATGACCTTGTCGCGGAATTCCTGTTCAAAATCATGACGGATTACGAAAACTATCTTTCCGAATCCTGCTCGGAGAGCGTCATAGACGCCATAGTCCATGATTGTTTCGCCCGATGGGCCGAGTGAGTCGAGCTGCTTAAGGCCGCCGTAGCGGCTTCCCATTCCTGCAGCGAGGATAAACAAAGTAGGTTTCATTTCTATAAGTGTTTTTTAGGTAAGTTCTCTATTGGTGTTTTAATAAGTTCATTTTTTTCGCAGCAGCGTCATCAGCTTGAGCATGAAATCGAAGAGCACGAGACGCGCATTGGCGTTGCGCAGCACGTCGTCGTGGGCTCTCTGCACCTCAAACATGAGTCGCTCTACGTTTTTGTGGTTTATGAAAGGCGAGAACCTGACATTGAAGTCTGATTCCGCTCGTGTCATGGCATTGAGTTCCGGATTCCTCAGGTTGAAGACGAAGCTCTCCCTGATCATCCTCGCGCAGTAGGCAAGGAATCTCCCGGTCTTCTCCCGCCCCATAGCAGCTATCTGATCGCTTAGCATTCGCAGGGCTCCGGCCTGGCGGGAATAAGCCAGACGCATCATCCTAATGAATATGGCAGAGAATTCCTTTATCTCACCGCCCTCTCCCGCCAGATCTAAGGCCTTGATCAAGTTCCCTTCCGAAAGCGGTGCCAATTCGCGCGCCTCTTCGGGAGAAAGACCCTCTCCGGAAAGTATATCCACAACCTCGGAGTCTGACAGCGGTTTCATGTTGAATCTCTGGGTTCGAGAGAAGATTGTCGGAAGCAGTCTGTCCGGCTCATTGCTCACAAGAACAAAGATCGTGTCCGGAAAAGGCTCCTCCAGCAGCTTGAGAAGGGCGTTGGCACACTGGGGCTGCATCTTTTCGGGCAACCATATGAC
>JAIDTS010000232.1 GCA_029060585.1 Muribaculaceae bacterium | reverse complement strand
TCCGAAATATCGAAATGCATCAACGCAGGAAGTCCTCCTACTCTTAAATAATCAAGGATACTTGCATCTGAATCCTCGATTCCTCTGAAATCGAGAAATTCACGGTATCCCAAACTATAGACAGGCACCTCAATATATCTTCCGGCAAGCCGCGTGCCAAGTTCTGTTGAGAATATGTGAGCATTTGAACCGGTAGCTATTATCTGACATCGCCGTTCTGCATGTAAGCTTCTCAATGCTTTTTCGTACTCTTCAATATCCTGTACTTCATCAATGAGCAGATAGTTGCGGCCGTTTAGCGGCAGTCGGTCAATAACATATTGATATAGCTGACGGTGGTCAGTAATCTCATCTGAAATTTCATATTCCTTATTTATATAAACTATATTGGCATTTTCAATATTCCTGCCTATCCATTCGTGCATTAGACGAAGCAGATAACTCTTTCCCACTCGGCGCTGGCCAATGAGAAACAGCATAACATCCTTATCAAGAAGCTTAACTATTCGGTCGATATAATGTGGGCGATCTACGAGATTCATGAGAATTTTTATTTATATCCGCAAAAATAGTAAAAACTAATCAATAACACAAGAAATGTCGAAAAAAATGTTGTGGTATGATGATGCATTTTTACAATATTTGCAAAAATGATGAGGTATGATGATGCATTTTTGCAAATTCTGCAAAAATGATTGGGTATGATGATGCATTTAATCTTTAGGAGATGATGATGCCGTTGTCCTCTACATTTAAACAAAATAAGATAAGGACCGAAAAACTTTTGAATTAAAATATTTGTTACACAACTATATATTAACGTTAAATTTCAAGGCCATGAGAAAATTATTAGTCATACTTGCGGTAATAATCGGAGTTTTTACTTCATCCGCAAGAAACAATTATTCGCACAACCCGGCAGATCTTCCGACTGCGGCGCAGACTATCTTGAAAAACAATTTCAAGGCTGGAGTCAGCCATATTAAGATTGAAAAGGATTTCGGAAAAATCAAGGAATATGATGTCGTGCTTACCGACGGAACAGAAGTTACGTTTGACAGCCATGGCAACTGGAAAGATATAGAAGTTAAGCTTAAAGGATCAGTGCCAGCTTCTCTCGTTCCGAAAGCCATTACAGACTATGTAAAACAGAATCAGAAGAGCGCCAAGATTACTGGAATTGAAAAGAATCGGTCCGGTTATGAAGTCGAGCTGTCTAATGGAGTTGAAATGAAATTCAACTCTGAGGGACAATTCCTCAGATATGACAAATGACAAATCAGTCCTAAAGAATAGGAAATCCCCGCAACCTTGATGTTATCAAGATTGCGGGATTTTTTATAGATTTTTGGTTGAGCACTCAACCATTTTAAAATTGAAACGTTGTATTATTGTAATTAGAAATTCAGTACTATGGAAAACGAAAAGACATACGATATGCCCTATGTTGGATGCCTGATGGGTTCGGCTTTTCAGCGACTGACTGTACAACTTGAAGCGGCCCTGAAGCGGGAAGGTCTTGGAATAACCGCGGCGGAATACATGATTCTTCGGGCCCTCTATTCACAAGATGGTCTACAACAGTGCGAGATTGTCGATATGGTAGGAAAAGACAAGTCATCCATCTGTCGGTCAGTTTCTGCACTCGCAAAAAAGAATCTTGTTAGAACCGAGCCGATCAGCTATAAGTGTATCAGGGTCTGGTTGACCGACAAGGCGCGAAAGATCCGGCCTCAGGTGATGCTTATTGCAGCTGAGCGACATCAAGCCCTTCTTAATCTCGCAACCCCAAATGACATCGAGGCTTTCGTAAGAGTACTAAAAGCGATAGTTGACTGAAATATAGGTAAATAAATATAATAAGCAAATAAAAGAAAGGATAAAACTATGATGAACATCACAATCTGGAGCGACTTTGCTTGCCCCTACTGCTACATCGGCGAAACTCGTCTTGAAAAAGCCATAGAAGAACTTGGCATGACCGACAGCGTTAAGATAGGCTACCGCGCTTTTGAACTTGATCCAACTGCACATAAGGAGGTGACCGGTCCGACATCCGAACGTTTCGCAATGAAATACCGTCTCACGGTGCCTCAAGCAATGCAGCAGATAGAGCAGATATCGTCACTCGGGCGAGAACTCGGCATCGACTTCAAGTATGCCAGCACACTCTACAGCAACACTTTCGATGCACACAGACTCATGAAGCTCGCAGAAAATAAGTATGACTATGCGACAGTTCAGAAACTCAACAAACTTCTGTTTGATGCTTACTTCACCAAGAATCTTGTCCTTGCAGACCATAAGGTGCTTGAATCAGTAGCAAAGGAGGCTGGAATGGACGAGAAAGAAGTAAAGGAAGTTCTTGACAGCGATAAATATGCAGATGACGTACGCTTTGACGAACGCGAAGCTCAGATGCGCGGAGTCCACGGAGTACCGTATATGGTATTTAACGGGGAGTTTGCGGTGCCCGGAGCCATGACGATAGACGGAATGAAATCCGCACTTGAGCGTGCGCAGCGACGCATAAAAGATTCCGAAAAGGAAGCTGAAAAGAATGGGGAACGTCCACATGTCTGCGGACCTGACGGATGTCAGCTTGTATGATAGTTTAAAGGTTTAAGGGTTTAGAGGTTTAACGATAATGAATTTCTAAACCCTTAAACTACATAAGCACCAATCCAATTCTAAACTTTTTTAACATATTAAACCATTTAACCTTAACTTAACAATGGTAAAAGAACTTCAAGTGCAGGGAGTATTCGCTGAGAATACATACTTCTACATCGACCATCATACAAAAGCCGGATTTCTCATTGATCCGGGAGCACAAGCGGGATTGATATACGACGTAATAAGACAGAATGGCTGGACAATAGAGAAAATCCTCCTAACCCATGGGCATTTCGACCATATGGGTGCAGCTGAAATATTGAGGGAAAAACTTGTGGCACCCATCTACATCTATCCCGAAGACGCAAGATATCTCACAGACCCTTATCTGAACCTGAGCGAAAATTCGGGGCATCCAATTACAGTGGCTCACTATGAAGAACTGTATGATGGAGAGATTATCCGGCTAAAGGCCCATTCCGGTTTTTATCTGAAGGTAATACATACTCCGGGCCATACTCCGGGATCGGTCACATTTTATTCACCGGAAGAG
>JAIDTS010000231.1 GCA_029060585.1 Muribaculaceae bacterium | reverse complement strand
CAGCAAGATACTGCCTCATAACTTCAACGAGATAGCGGAGGCGGCGATTGCATATCTCCAGGGAAAGCCCTTTTCTCTCTATCCTGATTTCCAGACAGGAGGTCTGATGGACGTCTCCCGCTACAACGACGGTGCACGTGGAGGCCAGATCAAAGTGAGGGCTAAGATCGAGAAAATCGACAACAAGACACTCGCCATACGCGAGATACCTTTCGGCAAGACCACAGCCACGCTGATCGACACCATCCTCAAGGCCATGGAGAAAGGGAAGATAAAGGTTAGGAAGGTAGACGACAACACATCGGCCAATGCCGAGATCTTAGTACACCTCGCTCCGGGAGCCTCGAGCGACAAGACCATAGATGCCCTTTACAGTTTCACTGACTGCGAGGTGTCTATATCGCCTAACTGCTGCGTGATATGGGACAGAAAACCCCGGTTCCTGACCGTGAGCGACGTGCTGCGGTTTACCGTCGACCGTACCCAGGCCCTTCTCCACCGCGAACTGGAGATAAAACTCGGAGAGGCCCTTGAAAGCCAGCTTTTCGCCAGTCTTGAGAAGATCTTCATCGAGGAGCGGATGTATAAGGACCAGCTTATCGAGCATGCTCCCGACATGGAGACCGCACTTGAACGCCTTTCAGAGCTGTTCGATCCATTCAAGCCAACATTCTTCCGCGAGATCACTCACGACGACTACATGCGGCTGTGGGAAATAAAGATGGGACGTATACTGAAGTTCAACTCTGAAAAAGCCGACGAAAAGATCGCGCTGCTCGACCAGCAGATAGCGGATCTAAGGAAAGATCTGGAGCAGATTGTGGACTATACGGTAAGGTGGTACACCCATCTTAAGGAGAAATACGGACATGCGTTTCCGAGACGCACCGTCATTCGAGGTTTCGATTCCATCGTGGCAACGAAAGTGGCGGAAGCCAACAAACGTCTATACTTCGATAAGGAGGGCGGATTCATCGGCACCGGCCTCAAAGACGCTGAGTTCAAATTCACATGCTCCGACATCGACGATGTGCTCGTAGTCTACCGCGACGGCACCTACAAGATATCGAAGGTGCAGGAGAAACTTTACGTCGGCAAGAAGGTGATCCACGTCGGACTATTCAAGAAGAACGATAAACGTACCATCTATAACGTAATCTACCGCAACGGCAAGGGAGGAATCTACTATAAGAAGAGATTCTTCATCACCGGTCTGACACGCGACAAGGAATACAATATGACCAAGGGTGAACCCGGCAGCCGCATAGAATGGATGACGGTGAATCCCAACGGAGAGGCGGAGACGGTGAAGGTGATGCTGAAGGATGATCCGGGCCCCGACGGTCGCCGCCCCCGCAACCGCGAGGTGATGGTGGATTTCGCCGCGCTCGACATAAAGGGAAAGGAATCGCTCGGCAACCTCGTGACGAAGTTCACCATTCAATCTGCGACCCTCGATAAGAAGGGCACCTCGACGCTTGGAGGAAGGGATGTATGGTTCGACCGCGACGTGCTGCGCCTCAACTACGACGGACGAGGTGATTATCTTGGCTCTTTCCTCGGAGAAGACCTCGTGCTCATCATCACGAAAGACGGAGAATACTACACTACGGGATTCTCGGAGGAGAACCATTACGATGATAATATACTGAGAATAGAGAAATTCATTAAGGGAAAGGTGTGGACGCTCGCCCTAAACGATGCGGAACTCGGCTATCCCTATCTGAAGCGATTCGAGTTTGAGCCTACGAAAAACCCGCAGCGCTTCGTGGGCAATGGTCCCGAATCTACCATGATACTGCTGACCGATACACCTTTTGCCCGTCTTCAGGTTACATTTGGAGGCAATGACTCAGTGCGCCCTCCCCTCGAGATCGATGCGGAGGAGTTTATCGCGGTGAAAGGTTTCAAGGCAAAGGGAAAACGCATCACTACCTATCAGCTCGGAGAGATTACCGAGCTGGAACCTTTGCGACAGCCTGAACCGGAGCAACCGGCACAGACAGAGACCGTAGAGGAACCGGAAGACGACTCTCAGGAAGAGCAGGAGACACCTGCCGGACCGACCATCATAGAAGGCAATCTCTTTGACGACTTATGAACAAACTTAACCTACTTCCAATAATAGCCTCGTTCCTGCTTCTGGCAGGAACGACTTTTTCCTGTGTCGA
>JAIDTS010000230.1 GCA_029060585.1 Muribaculaceae bacterium | reverse complement strand
CCCACTACAAACCGGAACGAACCTTCAGCAATGGGCGCAGGGTTGTAGAAATACACCGTCTCACCCTTGTTGACGGCATAAATATTGGCTTTTTCCCCGGCAGCGGTGTAGAAGTACTGCTGCGAGAAAATCTCATCCTGATGATCAGCGTCACGATAAACGCCTATGCCATCGCCGGTGCAGTAAGTCTTCATGATGCCCGACTCCTCGGGGGTGTAATACCCCATGACAGGGACAAGCAATTGATATTCATAAGGCACATCGGGCTTCATCTCGCCAAGGTCTAAAACGCCCGCTGCATTTGCTGAGAGTGCCGCAGCGCAGACGGCAACGGAGGAAAGTAGGTATTTAAGATTCATAATCGTTATGTCAACTTAATTAACAGTATATATATCATCGGCTTATCAAGGCATAAAAAAAACGGAAGACACTGCAAGGGGACACCCGAAGAGTGAATAGCGAGGCAAAGCATCCGTATAGATTTACGCAAAATCCGCCAATGATTTACAAAAGTATAAAAATTATTTTGATTTTACTAAAATTTTAATGTTAAAAAAATAAAAAGGGAAGGCCGCAGCAGCGAACTTCCCTTTCATAAAATAAGCAGGTATGTTTTATTATTTTATGGGGCGAATTTATTAAAGATAAATTATTAATTATTAAAGATTAAATATTTATCTTAGAGGCGTGCTTTCTCGCGCTCGATGTATGAGTCGATTGAGAGGCCATTGCCGAGGGAGAACTGGGGATAGTCTTTCTTGATGGTCTCGTAGCACTTGAGGGCGTCGGCGAACTTCTTCTGCTCGTCGTAGACTACAGCCTGCTTGAGAAGAGCGCGGGGAGCGATCTGGGGATTGCCCTCACCTTTCTTCACAGCGGACTTGAAGGCTGAGATTGCATCGTCGTATTTCTTAAGGTTGACGTAGCAGTCGCCGAGAAGGATCTGGGCGTTAGCGTCGAGGACCTTATCCTTAGAGCTGAATTTCTTGAGGTATTTAGCGGCTTCCTCGTATTTTCCGGAGTTGTAGAAAGACTGAGCGGCAGAGAGGGAAGCGAGTTTGCCGGCTGCGGTGCTACCGTATTCATCGGCCACCTTCTTATACTGAGCGGAAGCAATGGAGTCGCTCATGTAAGAATTGAGCTCGACCTTGTTGTAGGCTTCCATAGCCTTATTGTTGGTAGGAATCTTATAAAGATAGAGCCATGCGAAAGTGAGGCATGCCACTACAAGGATAGCACCCATTGCGATGCCCATTGCCTTCTTGTTGGTCTCTATGTTACGTCCGAGGTCTGTCAGCCTGTTGTTGATCTGTTCGAGCTGATCGGGCTGCTCGGGGTTCTGGTTGCTTGATGCCATTTCTATAGTAATATTTTCTGATTTCAAATAACGTATTGGAGCGGGAGAACGCACCCCGCTCATTCGAAGCGCAAAGTTAGTGATTTTTTTTTTGATGTGCAAATAATTTGGGAAAAAAGTTTTTATGTCATCGAGGCTCTTTCATTTATGATGTCTTTCCGACGGAAACTTCAAAGTCATCCGAGCACTGTGGGGCTTTCTTAAAGGGATGCGAACTTGAGGAAAGACTCGATAATGGCATCTCGCAGAGTCCGCAGAGGGGCTGGGGGGAGCGTTGGGCTGTAGGTGGTTTTTTTGACCAGAGTACCAGAGGGCTAGGGGGTGGAGATGAGGTTTCTTTGATCATCGGAGGGCCATAGTACCAGAGGGGACGGTGGAGGGAGGGCGTGGAGGCTCGCTTTGCTCGCAGTATAAAGTATGGGCGCTTCGCGCAGTATGGAGCAGGGAGTATTGAGTATGGGGAAGGGCAGGAAATGAAAAAAAGGCCGGGGACCGCGAGGTGACAGTCGCGGTCTCCGGCCTTTAATATGTAGGAATGTGGAAATGTTCAAAGTCTTCAGTCTTCAGTCTTCAGAGAGCGAACAAGTCGCAAACGTTGACGGTAGAGGAGACTGATCCGGCAGGCTGGAAAGCCTGCCGCTCCATAACCCCGTCACCTTTGGCGGGGAGAGCATAGGGCGGCGAATTCGGTCATGTCGCGGCCGTCAGGGTCGATGCTCTTTTTGTCAATGCATAATGCATAATGCACAATGCATAATCGCCGTGACAGTGGACCGTCAGGCCTCAGGCCTGTCGAGGGCGATTTGCGAAGTGCGTCATGCTTTTCCGGGATGCCGGGTACGGGCATGGCGACAGTGGACCGTCAGGCCTCGGGCCTGTCGGCATGGACTTACCGGATGCATCCTTCGTATGCATTGAGGGGGGTGGCAGACTTGTCATTGTGCTCTTTCCGGGTCTCGGACGGGGCCGCAGGCTGGAAAGCCTGCTCTCCATACAGGACACGGCGCGGTGTGGACCGTCAGGCCTCGGGCCACCGTGAGGAAACGCCATCCAATGGTAGATGGTCAAAGACCGGTTATGAATGACTGATTACTGCATGGCAGATTATTAAAGATAAAA
>JAIDTS010000023.1 GCA_029060585.1 Muribaculaceae bacterium | reverse complement strand
CCAAACACCGAGGCGTCCTTATATCGCGAGGAGTAATGCCCCGTCAGAAGGCGTTTTGCGCCTGCGTCAAGTGCGACGCGTGCAGCCTGAGCTGCGGTAGTGTGCCCCCGCTCTCGGGCCTTGTCTATGTCTTCGGTCAGATACGTCGTCTCGTGAAAGAGCAGGTCTACCCCCTTTATCTTCTCGGCGAGCCCCGGCATGTAGGCGGTGTCGCTTATATGAGCGTAGCTGCGCGGTGGAGCCGGATCCTTGGTCAGGAGCGCGTTGGCTATAACCTTGCCGTCCTCGCGCGTAAAATCCTTGCCCGCCTTGATGCCGTTGAAGGCCCACAACGGCACCCCGTGGAAGTCGCACGCCGCTCGGTCTATGTGCCGAAGACGGGGTTTTTCCTCAAACACGTAACCGACCGCGGGAATCTTGTGCTTGAGCGGAATGGTGCGAACCCTAAGCGATGAATTCTCAAATACTACCGCCTCTTCCGGCTTTATGACGTTAAACTTCACGTCTATCGGAAGTCCTCGGTTGAAATAGTCGAAGATCGAGGAGAGGATACGTCTTCCATCCTCGAAGGTATGGATAGTGATGTCCCCCTCCAGACCGGATAAGGCCATTGTGCCGATCAGGCCTGGCAACCCGAACACATGGTCGCCGTGGAGGTGAGTCAGGAAGATATGGTTTAGACGCGGGAGTTTTAGATGCTGACGCTGAAGTTCCTTCTGCGCCCCCTCTCCGCAATCCACCATAAACAAATTGTCCCGGAAATTTACCACGGTACACGACGGATTATGCACAGTCGACGGCTTGGCGCTACCGCATCCCAATATATTTATCTCAAACTTCTCCACTTCTTCAATTCTCAATTATTTAAGTTTCGCTTGTTTATTCAGATTGATTTGCAATCCTATAGCGCAGGAACTGCGCTTTTGCTCTGCGCTCTCCGGGCGATGCGAAGCAGCCCGTAATCTTAGCGTGCTCGCCACAACCGCGACGCGAAGCTCCCCAAATCATTGAAACTCTGCCCCTCTGCGCCCTCTGCGTGAGATTTTTAGAGCTTGCGAAAGTTGAGTCAATTATTTCCGAAGCATCTGCTCATAGTCCTTGGCAAGGCCGCCGGTGCCCGTCTCCTTATAAAGTGATGGAAGGTCGTGGCCGGTCTCCTTCATGACGGTTACAAGTTTGTCAAACGATACGCGGTGGTTGCCGTCGGTAAAGGAGGAATAGATATTCGCGTCAAGTGCACGGGCGGCTGCGTAAGCGTTGCGCTCGATGCAGGGAATCTGCACCAGACCGCAGACAGGGTCACACGTCATGCCGAGATGATGCTCCAGTCCCATCTCCGCGGCATACTCTATCTGCGCGGGACTGCCGCCGAAAAGCTGCGTCGCGGCGGCTGCAGCCATCGCGCACGCTACTCCTACCTCACCCTGGCAGCCTACATCCGCTCCCGAGATCGAGGCATTGTGCTTCACTACGTTGCCAAACAGTCCGGCTGTCGCCAGCGCGTGCACCATCTGAGCGTCGGCGAAATGACGGCTTTCCCATAGGTGATAGAGCACCCCGGGAATCACACCGCTCGATCCGCAGGTTGGCGCCGTGACGATCTCTCCTCCCGAGGCGTTCTCCTCGCTGACGGCAAGCGCATAGGCGAAGACTCTTCCGCGGCTCTTGAGGTTGTCCTTATATCCGCCGGCCTTCACGTAATATGCACAGGCCTTACGCTGCAGGTTGAGGGGACCCGGAAGGCGTCCCTCCTTGTTTAGGCCTCGCTCTACTGCCCCTTTCATCACCTGCCACACCTCCAATAGATAATCCCATATCTCCGGTCCCTCGCATTGTTCTACGTATTCCCAATACGTATGGCCGGTGCGCTCGCAATAGGCCATGATGTCGGAGATTGTGTTCAGGGGATATATCTCTCCTGATTCGGTATGGGGTTTGCCCGGTTCTTCGAGTGCGCCGCCGCCGACGCTGAATACGGTCCACTCACCCGTCTGGTTGCCGTCGGCGTCGAGACTTCGGAATTTCATGCCGTTCGGGTGGAAGTCGAGGAAAGTCTCCGGCTCCCAGATGAGCTCCGTCTCCTTGCCTGATTTCGAAAGTTCATCAAGGATCGCGACGTCGGTCATGTGTCCCTTGCCTGTAGCGGCGAGCGAACCGTAAAGTGTCACCTCGAAGCGTTCCGCTTCGGGGTGTTCGTCGCGGAAAGTCTGGGCCGCCTTGCGCGGTCCCATAGTATGGGAAGAGGATGGTCCTGTGCCGATCCTGAAAAGTTCACGTAGCGATTTCATGTATATAGGTTGTTGTGCATTCCGTCTGCAAAGTTAACGAATTTTTCCCAAAAAGACAAATAAGAGATTTAGGAAGGGAGACCTTCAGGTCTCCCTCCAGAAGACCGACCTGTTACTTGAAGTTACCCATAAGCACTGCCGACACGGCTCCCTATAAACTTTAACTTTTATTTCATATTTTTCCGGCTTATATCTCAATCATTTTTATTAATTTTGCAGACTCTTAATAAATCGCAAACAATTTAACCATTTGATAAGAATGAAAAAAGTAATTATCCCCATGGCGGCTATGGCCCTCCTCATGGCATCCTGCGACACTGATACAAAGGATTCATATCAGACCATGCCGTATATTGAGTGCAATCTGATCATCGACAATTCAAACGTTTCCGAACCCGCTCAGGTGTCGAGCGCGACATATGAGACAAAGATCAACCTCTCGAAACGTTGTGTTGACATCAAGGCTTCTGATTTCATCCTCGACAACCAGAAACTCTCGTTCGAGACCGACACCATGGCACTTAGCACCAAGAATTTCCAGGCCACAATAGATGGCAAGACAGAACAAGTCACCTATCTCACTTTCGGGAAACGTGGCAGCGCGGGCACTGGATCGTCAGTCACCGACCTCAACGGTACCTTCGTGCTCTGCTATGTGCCGACCGGCAGCGATATCCTTAACCCCAACTTCAACATCTCCTACGTGGAGCGTCTCGACATGAGTTTCCAGCTCAACGACCGCTATAGTGTGCAGACTTTCTGGCCATCCGCATTCTATGTCGGACAGACTTCTACTACTTCAGAGAGCGGTAATTTCGCCACCAATAATGGCAACTATCTGATGCAGATAGATTTCAAGGAAAAGAAAGCAACTGTATACCTTTACAATGCTCAACTCTCTGCCGATGGCAAGGAACTTCCGAAGGTAATACGTTTCGAGGAAATCCCGGTACTCATGAGCCACTATGGTTTCTCTCTTGTGGCAGAAGCTCCGAAGACTACGGTATTGGGTAAGAAAGACAATAAGACAGAGATGGTGGATTCTGTAGGTTTCGCAGCCACCGACTTCTCGCTCCACATGACGACGACAGACCTGACGGAGGTGGAGATCTCCTACAAGATCGACGGCAAGAACGTCAACTTCCACGGCCGCTCCACCATCAAATAATCCGCGCCTACTTTGCCGCCCCACTCACGCGATGCGGAGCGCAGCGAGCGAGCCTCTGCGCCCCGCTTCCGAATGCCAAATCAGCAAGAACAAAGACTCCCTCAGCGCTCCCAGCCCCTCAGCGGCCTCTGCGTGAGCCTATTCCGAGAAATGACGGTGCCTTCCCGGGGCAGAACTATAATTCCGCCCTATTACAAATTGATTTTTTTTGCAAAAATATTTGGCAGTCTCAGAAATTATCGCTAACTTTGCAGTCGCAAACGCAAAAATCGTTTGCGACTTATTTTTGGAGTGATGCTCGAGTGGCTGAAGAGGCACGCCTGGAAAGCGTGTATACGCCAAAAGCGTATCCCGAGTTCGAATCTCGGTCACTCCGCAGAAGCTTCAAAAGAGAAGCAGACATATTTTTCGGAGAGATGGCAGAGTGGTCGATTGCGGCGGTCTTGAAAACCGTTGAGGGTCACACCTCCGGGGGTTCGAA
>JAIDTS010000229.1 GCA_029060585.1 Muribaculaceae bacterium | reverse complement strand
CTGCACTCGGAAGCAAAGTGCGCAGAGGCTCGCTCGCTGCGCTCCGCATCGCATGAGTGGGGCAGTCGCGGTAGGTGGGGAGCGATCTCCGAGCACGACCGGATGGATGGGAAAGGAGGGGGCTCAACGCGGATCGGCTGCGGGCTATCGCCCTGCCGGAGACGCGGATGGGGCGGATGGAACGCGGATCTATAAAGTCTTAAGTCTTAAGAGACATATCGGGGACCTGGCCTTACGCTGATTTATGGGTGAGCCTGGCTTCGCCGGCTTTCGCGGATGATATTTACCAGCGAATTGGGGAGTTCAAGGGTCCTAATGTCAATTAGGGGAGGTTTATGGGATGGAAGAGGGGATCGTGGGCCACGGAGTTGAAGTAGGTGTAGTGGTTGTAGAAGATTGGGTTGTATTTTGGGGAGGGGATGTTGCCTTCCATTACGATCAGAGTACGGTAATCAAGGAGGATTCCGCTAAGGGCTGCCCGGATAGCTCTGCCGGAACGGATACCGTCAGGATCTTTCCATTTTGCCATGTCTACGAGATGCACGTAGCCGAAATCAATGCCCCTGAGGGCATCAGGCCTATTGATAGTGTTGAAAAAGGCGGATGTATATTTATCGCGGATGGGGAATTTGTATCTTCCGTAGTTAACGGAGTCTCTGTTGAAGAAAAGGGCAATGTTTTCCTTCAATCTTCCGAGATTGAAGTTTGAGACACCGCATGTCTGGGAGTTTTTTGGGGTCTGGAAGAGCTGCAGCCATATGATATAGGCCTGGACACAAGTGGTGACGCCGCACCGGGGCCGATTTTTTGTGATTATGAAGCGTCCCGGATGCTGATTTTGGTACGTTTTGAGGAAATTATCGATTATGATGTGCTGATTTTCGTTAAGTACGAGTGTAGTGAGGAGGTCAGGGTCGTCGATATGGCGTATCGGGAAGCGAGTGGCGGCCCAGTAAGGGAAATCGTAGCGGATGCGCAGTTCGTTGAAGCGTTTTCTGGCCTCGTGGATGTCATGAGTGGCGAAGACGGATGAGGGATGGGCTCCAGCGAGGAGTTTTTTGACGGCATCGAGGTCTCGCATTGAGCGAGGGAGATATAATGCGCGGTGAGAGATGGCTTGAACCCGGAAACGGAAGCGGTAACCGGGGGCGCGGAGGCCGGAAAGGTTGTTGCGGTAACTGAGCATTGCTTTTTTTCCGGCAAAGATAGAGTGGAGATTGGGGTTTTGCCCCTTATCGATAGAAAGTCTTCAGTTTTTAGTCTTCAGTCTTAAGAGTGGCTACGCATTATGGGGGGCATCACGCAGAGGGCGCAGAGGGGCGGAGAGCGCAGGAGGATTACCGTCGGTTTCTATTTCGGGAAAGAATTTCCTTTTGTGGAGCCGGTTCGTAGGCTTTCAATCCTGAATCTCCAGTAAATATCTCAGCTGTGAAATTCTTAGAGGCATACATTTCCGCCACTTGGATAATCGAAGCATCCCCCATTGATATCCCGCTAATAGCGAGATTCCTCCATCTCTCAACCAGATCCTTAAGTTTCCCTTCATCGAAGAGTTCAGTCTGGTTTGTAAAGATATCCCAAGGCTCAGATCCATTAATGGATTTAAGAATAAAGTCGGCAAACTTATCAATATATTGCTTGGGATCAGCACCTTTGATCTGCGTAATGTGGTTTCCGCACTCAATAACGGAAGCCAAAGGGAGTACAATTCTCGCGCCGGCATCAGTCTCCTTCTTTATCTTTGCCTCTACATCCAACCGGGTTGTTATCTTTTCTCCCTTTTTCTCAATCTTATTCATTCCCGGCACGTCAAGCCAGACGCAGAGAATGCAAGTATCAATAATAACGACCTTCTTCGCCATACGCTCAGGATGTAAAGATATTTTTCGTCATCATGTCGCCGGGGGTATACTTTGCAAGCTGCTTGAGGAAATCGGGGCGTTCTGTGAGACGGAATACTATCGCGGATCCATGATTACCTTCCCGAGTAACGCAACTTACAGAATCAAGCACTTCCGCACCCAGAGCGTCAATCAATACTGGATTGTGAGTTGTACAGAGCACATCGAAATCGCCTTTCTCTGCGATGTCAGTAAGGGCGTATACAAGTTCTCCGGCTCTTGAGGGGTGCAGCCCATTGTCGATTTCCTCTATAACTATTAGGGAATCCGGAGTTCTGGTAAGTAGAGCCACAATAATAGCGATAAAGCGCAATGTCCCGTCCGACATAGATCTTGCATCAATTTCGATTTCATCAGAGGCCTCCCCCCAACCCTCTTTGCAGTATACCATAGCGGTATCCTGAAAGCGGCCTACCCTTTCAGCCCATATTTTTCTGATGTCCTTTTCCGGGAGCTTGCCGACATAGGTGGTCAGCTTATGTTCGAAATCCTTCTCGATATCCTCTGAAAAAGCAGCGATAACACCGGCCACATTCGAGCCGTCAGTATTCAGAGTTTCGGATAGGGCTACGAAATCACGCATATTGCCAGGCGTAGGATCCAGCACATAAATTGAAGCGAAAGAATCAAGAGCCGCTTTCGCACCGTCCTTTATCACCTTAAGCACATTCTGCCCATTCACCTGAGAAAGAACAGTAATATCACGCCTGAGGCTTATACCTTTCCTTGGTCCGGGACGATCCTTATCGAATCGTGCGATTAACTGATTGGAGAAATCACCGGAATGGATGATATCAGTGTCGAAAAGATTGCGCCAACCGTCATTTTTAGTCGCCATTTCCAGGGATTCAGCATCTACAAAAGCCTCTGCATTATATACGGAGAATTTCAGCTTATATCTATATTTGGTATTGCTGGATTTGAACTCCACCAGAATAGAAGTGCTTTCACATCCCTTTCTGATAATCTGGTCGATACCACCGCGAATATTTTTACATACATCAGCCAGTCTCTCACCTGTGCTTAGGCGCGAAAGGAAAACCAAAGCATCGACGATATTGGACTTACCGGAAGCGTTGGTGCCTATT
>JAIDTS010000228.1 GCA_029060585.1 Muribaculaceae bacterium | reverse complement strand
TGTCGCCAATGCATACGAAGGATGCATCCGGTACGTCCATGCCGACAGGCCCGAGGCCTGACGGTCCACTGTCGCCACGCCCGTACCCGGCATCCCGGAAAAGCATGACGCGCATCGCAAATCGCCCTCGACAGGCCTGAGGCCCGACGGTCCACTGTCCCGACGATTATGCATTGTGCATTATGCATTATGCATTGACACAGAGCATCGACCCTGACGGCCCCGGCATGACCGCATCCGGCGCCCTATGCTCTCCCCGCCATAGGTGACGGGGTAATAGGAGGGGAGAGCTCCAGCTCTCCCCACAAAAGGCTAAGGTAACCATGCATTCTAAATAATGCATCCCCACATATATTTCATTAAGAGGCGCGCCGGGTTCTCCGACGCGCCTCTTTTTTTTCTAAAATATTTCCGTTTTCACCGATTTTTCACTAAATTTGTAGCGTGAAAGGCCTGAACATCCCTTTCCCTCACGATTCACTCCGCGAGAAACCCGACATCTGTTATGATTCTTGAAAAAAAGAACTCCTGGAAAAACAGTAAGCTTACAGGTCACCTCGGTGCCCTGCTGACCGTCATATGCTGGGGTTGCAGCTTCATAGCATCCAAGGTGCTCATGGAAGGAGCTTCCATGACTCCGGTGGAAGTATACGTCTATAGGTTCACTCTCGCCTATTTCATGATGCTTGCCTTCACATTCGGGGAAATCCGTTCGAAATCATGGAAAGACGAGCTTCAGATGGCTCTTTGCGGAATCTGCTCAGGCACCCTCTATTTTCTCATGGAGAACTATGCCTTGATGTATACGACAACGGGCAATGTCTCGCTTCTGTCGGCAATCTCACCTCTCTTCATAGCGATATTGCTCGCTATCATCTACAAGACTCCTATGAAGAAGGGTGAGATAATCGGATCAGGGGTAGCTTTCGGGGGAGTGGCGCTTGTCATAATGAGCGAGGCCATAAGCAAGGGACTCGGCTTTGAGATCCATCCCATCGGAGACATCCTCGCCATCACATGTGCCCTCTCGTGGGCGGTCTACTCAATCGCGATCAAAAGGCTGATACCTATCTACAGCACCCTCTTCCTCACACGTAAGCTGTTTTTCTATGGCCTGATCACGTCTCTGCCCCTTCTGCTTCTGCAGAGAGAGCCGCTCCATCTTCAAGTGCTCTTCGACCTCTCCAATCCTGTCTATCTCCTCAATCTTCTTTTCCTCGCCGTGATGTGTTCGTCGATGGCTTATCTGTTATGGAACGAATCGATGAAGATCATCGGTCCTCTCGCTACCAACATCTATCTCTATATCCAGCCCCCTGTCACTATGTTTGCAGGATGCCTCCTCCTTGGCGAGACAATATATCCGTTCGG
>JAIDTS010000227.1 GCA_029060585.1 Muribaculaceae bacterium | reverse complement strand
TCGTTGTGGTGGCGCTGAGCCGCCTTGGCGAGGTTGAGGAGGAACGGGGTGTGCGCGTCATCGGGGCGGAATTGGTTGAAGTTGTTTGCTACCGCCACGATATAGCGGAAATCTTCAGTCGATGGATCGAAGAGCACACGGTCGCCGATTGTCTTGGTGAGAATGTAGTAAGACATCACGTTGCCTCGGCTGTCGTGCATATAATTGTTGTAGACCCGTTTCTTGAAATTTGCGAGTGAATCGGCATTGTCGATGTAGGGAACGAATGCGATGAGGTCTTTCTCAAACTGCGCCATGCGTTCCGCCTGTTCGGTTCCGCTGACAGTGAAATCGTGTCCGAAGTTCTGCTTCGTACTTGTCACGGTCAGAGTCTCTGTTGAATCGACAGGAAGGTAGATGTATTTGTCGTCGAGCGAGAGACGGAATATTTCCGGACCTCCCTGCTGAGGATGGGAGAATTTGAACTTGCCTTTGCTGTCGGTGCGGGTGGAATCGACCATGGTCCAATAGCCCGAGAAGTCGGCCTTCTCGAGAAGCACCTTGTCGCCGTCGCTGTCTGAGAGCTGACCTTCGATCTTGAATCCTTTTTCGCCGCAACCTCCGGCGAGTGCTATCGCGGCTATTGAGGCTGCCGCGGCCATGTATCTTGCAATTCTGTTCATAGTTTAATCAATTCATAATGCATAATTGACTTCGTCCAAGCTTACGCAAGTCATAATGCATAATTGTGAAATATCTGCAAAGTTAATGAAAACTCCGCGTTTTAGCAATTATCTTTCCCATAATTTTCCGGTTGGGTCAAAAAAAACAGGACTCACCTTCAAAAGAGAGTCCTGCGTTTTCAATAATACGAGTCCTGTATTTTCAATAATACGAGATATAATCTTCTCAAAAAATCTTTTTCTTTAACAGATAATCATGAATTATGAATTATGCATTATGAATTAATCAGCAAGGTCTTTGGCCTTCTGTGCTGCAGCTTCCGATGCTTTAGCTGCGAATCCCGAGATTTTGTCGAGAGCCTGGGCCGCGAAACCGCTGAGCTTATCCTTTGCCTGGTCCATCTTGTCGCCGAGAGCATCCTTGGCGTCGGCCAGTTTGTCCTGAAGGCTATCCTTCAGATCGGCAGCCTTGTCCTGAGCCTGAGCGGCCGCGGCCTGGGCAGCCTCTTTTGCATCGGCCAGCGTGTCAGCCGCCATATCCTTAGCCTGCGCAAATTTATCTGCTGCCATATCCTTAGCCGCCGCGATTCCGGATTCAGCTGCGATTTTCGCTGATTCAGATGAAATTTCCGCCGCTGTCTTCGATACCTGTGCCGCGGCCTGTGCTGTAGCCATATTCAAATTGTTTTCCATAGTTTTTGATATTTTTAAGTTAAAATTAAGTTTAAGAAGTTTATGGGATCTCTAATGTCCTTAAGGACTTTAAGGTCCTTAAGGCAATCCCTATTGATTTAACACCAACAATGCCATCTCGGTTCAATTCCGACTGCGTAGCCAATTATGAATTATGCATTATGAATTCTTGCCAAGGCTTCCCTCGTCGCCTCATGAGTGTTGAAGGCGGTAAGACGCAGATAGCCTTCTCCTTCGGCCCCGAAGCCTGATCCGGGAGTGCCTACGATACCGCGGGTCTTAAGCAGATAGTCGAAGAAGTCCCATGATGTCATGCCGTCCGGTGTCTTGAGCCAGATGTAGGGGGAGTCCACGCCTCCGGCGGTCTCGTATCCGGCATACGAGAGTGCGTCGCGCATCATGCGGGCGTTTTCCATGTAGTATTCCACGGTTTCCATGATCTGCCGCCTTCCTTCGGGTGAATATACTGCTTCCGCGGCGCGCTGGGAAATGTAGGATGCGCCGTTGAACTTTGTGCATTGCCTACGGTTCCAAAGTCGGTTGAG
>JAIDTS010000226.1 GCA_029060585.1 Muribaculaceae bacterium | reverse complement strand
TTGCTTTCCTGCGTGTCGACGTTAAACAGCCATACACGTTTATCCTCGAAGTCGGAGTAGTCGCGCTGTCCTCCGTCGCCAAGCCATAGATAGAGGTCGGCGGCATTGAGTTCCTGGTCAGGTCTATAGCCAATGATATTGACGTGGACAGCCTCCGACGAGGAGGAGAATATGTCGAATTTCACATCCCCCTGCTCTTTGTCGCTACCGATACCTTCTGGAATGCTGACCGTATATGAGCATCCCTGGCGCATGGATTTTGGCAGCTTGAGAAATAGGGTATGGTCAAGTTCGCTGGTCAGAGTATGGTCTGTGTTCATTGGCTTGGCCTTCCGGAATACGGCAACCGGATTGACCGAACCGAACTCCTTGTCATCGGTAGAGGTAACTCTCCAGAGAGCCGGATTGACAGCACGCTCAGTGACAAGACGAGTGCCAAATACCTTCAGCGTATCATCTCCCTCAGCGAATGAATGGCCGAGATATGCGCTCGGACCGGTACCGTTGTCGCGGTAGCGAACCTCACCGTCGCGGAATGTCAGCATGATATAATCCTTGTCGAGAGTCTTTGCTCCAAGGTATTTGGTAGCGTAAATCTGTGATGAGGCAACTATCACAACAGATAGAGTGAGCAATCGTATTGATTTCATGTCGCACAATGAATTTTTCAGTGATAAGAAACTTCGAAAAAAGCATCCCGGATTGGGATGCTTGTTGTCGTTGGACTTGGGGCTGAGGTTGGGAAACCTACGTTCCATTAAAGGGTCTTGAGGGCTTCGGCTACGTTGTGCTCGATGCGATCAGAGAGGTTGTCGCAGGGCTGCTTGTCGAACTTCAGACCGGTGATGTGCTCGTAGAGCTCAATGTATCGGTCGCTAACTTCCTTGCAGTATTCGTCGGTCATCTCCGGCACCTGCTGTCCTTCCTTGCCCATGAAACCATTAGCGATGAGCCACTGGCGTACGAATTCCTTGCTGAGCTGCTTCTGAGGCAGACCCTTCTCGAAGAGTTCCTCATAGGTGTCGGCGTAGAAGTAACGGCTTGAGTCGGGGGTGTTGATCTCGTCGATGAGGATCACCTTGCCGTCGAGCAGGCCAAACTCATATTTGGTATCCACGAGGATGAGGCCGCGCTCCGCTGCCATCTGAGTTCCACGCTCAAATATGGCGAGCGCATACTTCTCTACTTCCTCAAGCACTTCCTTGCTTACGAAACCCTGGGCGATTATCTCATCGTGTGAGATATTGAGGTCATGTCCTTCGTCGGCCTTAGTGGTCGGAGTGAGGATAGGGTGGGGGAGCTTCTGGTTTTCCTTAAGTCCGTCGGGGAGAGCGACGCCACAGATCTCGCGGGCTCCGGCGGCATAGTCGCGCCATGCGCTGCCTGCGAGGTAGCCGCGAACGATCATCTCAATCTTGAGGGGCTGGCACTTCAGACCTACAGTTACCATAGGATCCGGAACAGTCACAAGCCAGTTGGGCACGATGTCTTCAGTAGCCTTAAGGAAGTGGGCTGCTATCTGGTTGAGCACCTGGCCCTTGAAGGGAATGCCCTTGGGGAGGATTACATCGAACGCTGAGAT
>JAIDTS010000225.1 GCA_029060585.1 Muribaculaceae bacterium | reverse complement strand
AGTCCCATTGAGCTGTTGTGACTATTAAGACCAGAGAACAAGAGAACCATGTTTTTTCTGTGCGTATCTGTCTGTTCTGAGCTCTGTAACAGAGGTCTGAGTCTAGCCAGCTGGATACACCAGAGCATTACTATCCAATAAAAGGAGTGAAATTCGCGCACCGATTCCGGAGCATAAACATCCAGAACACCAACCGGACCTTTCCAGTGATACGGGAATTTCCGTAACTCATCTTTTTGATTTAAGATATCTATCATTGCGGACTTTGTTCCCTCCCGACGATAGAAGCAAGTCTATAGAGAAAACATCCGTGCCTCTGGCAAGGCCATGCTCGCAGCCGAACAACGTTGCCGCCCCTCCTTTCACGTCAATGAGCTTACACCGTGTGTTCATACGTCAAACACACAAAGTCCAACGAGAAATATGTGATTGTTCCTATTAGCCGACCTCTATGAAGTCCACGCTGAATGGGCCGACCGATATGATTCCTATGCAAAGCGGAGATAAATAAGACCGCGCCTGATAACAAGTGATCAGACGCGGCATTGTATGACAGCGTTCGGAATATTATTTTATTAGAATCTTATGTGAGGTGCCGTTTGAGTGATCTCTGAAGATATAGATACCCGCGGGAAGTTCAATTGTTGCCGGATTCACATTAGTATAGATTTCATTGCCTTCGAGAGTATATACGTTTATATTGCCTTCTGAATACTCAACGTTGTGAACATCGCTTCCACCACAAATATTGAATTTACTCCATGTCTCGTCTGCACGATATGCATCAACGGCTGATGCAGGCACATTCAGTATGATGTTGGCGGTATCCAATCCGTAGAAAGTATATGCAGTGGTGCATACGGGGGGCACTTCGCCTTCAGCCGTTATCTCGGCAAGGGATGAGCAATAAGAGAAAGCGTCAGAGCCAATTGTCTTCAGTGATGCAGGGAATGTGATTTTGTCCAAATGAGAGCATCCGCTGAAGGCATAATCGTCGATGGATTCCACAACGTTGCCTAAATTGACGGACTTCAGATTGGTGCAACTTTCAAAGAGATATACGGGAATCGCAGCTATCTTTTCGCTCAGAAGCACTGATTCTAAGGAAGTGCAGCCACTGAAAGCGCTTGAACCGATGGTCTCGACATTATGTGCCATGCAGACTGAGGTCAGCTCGGCACAGTTGTAGAAAGCCTCGTCGAGAATTTCCTTAACCTCTTCCGGCACTGTTAATTCCCCTGCCTTTCCTTCCGGACACTTTATAAGGATGGAACGGTCGGCATTGAAGAGCACGCCGTCGACTTCAGAGAAATACTTGTTGTCTTCAGGCACTGTGATTGCAGTCAATTTTTTGTCGGATATGAACACATCGATGCCGAACGATTCAAGGGAGGAACTGAGTGTTACGGATTCAAGGTTACCGCAATTTGCGAATACCCTATCTTCAATAGTCTTTACGCTTGCGGGAAGCATCACTGATGAAATTGAGCCGCAGCGCAGGAATGCACGTTCTTTGATGGTTTCAAGATTTTCCGGAAAATGTATGCTGCTAAGTTTGTCGCACCATGTGAACATATTGCTTTCAATTTCCATCAAGGAGTTTGGCAGCCATATTGATTCAAGTGAATATGAATTCGAGAATGCTGCGTCACCGATCTTAACGATTCCTTCCGGGAGAGTGACTGATGAAATAAGGCATTCATTGAAGGCGGCAGGTGCGATTTCAACAAATCCTTCTGCAACGGAATAGTCTCCTATGCGACCTCCCGGGAACGCAAGAATGACTTTTCCGTCCTTATCGCAAAGCATTCCGTCTACTGCGCTGAAACTATCGTTTTCGGGATCAACAGAGAACGATTTGAGACTTGCACATCCGCAGAATACCGCTTCGTCTATGAACTTTACGTTTTTCGGAATCGAAATCTCCGGTATAGATTCCGCATAGAAGAAGGCATTGGAGTATATTGTGGTCAACGTCTCGGGAAGGTCGATACCCTCCAGCGAGCTGCAGTGATAGAAAGCACCGCTGCCTATTTCCGTGATATTCGCAGGAAGCTTGAGATGCTTTAGGTTTTCGCAGTAATCAAACATGCTGTTGCCTATGACATCGGTTTCAGTGAAATTGCCGGAATAGATATAAGATTCACCTCCCTCAACGATTTTGGCATCTGTCAGGTCAAGCGATTCCAGCTTTCCGTCGGTCTGGCTTCCGTAGGAACCTCTTCCAAGCATGTCGCGGATGAAAAGTATGTCGGTGCCATTGATAGGTCCGGCTACGATCAGTTCCGTTATATTATACATTTCTTCGGGAGTAATCAGACTGGCAATCGTCCCCGCTTCCTGAAGAGTGACGCTTTTTTGCTCTGCAAGAGCAAACCCCGAAGAAATTGCCGCTACGCAGAGACAAGAGAGCGTACGGCGGCTGAAGGTCCTGTTGAAATTCATCATAGATTTAAGTTTGAAAATATTACAATCTTTTATCTTTCCATGTTGCAGAATAATGTCTGTTTTGTGGGAATGATGCAAATTTAGCAACAGATTCCTTCTCTATGGTTGACCTATGTCAATTCAATAGATTTTTCGTCTTTTTTGAAGACATCTTTCGTTTCAGACGACAAAGGTATTCAGGTGAGACACCGAGATAGGAAGCGATATCTTTCTGCTGCACTTTCTCAATGATCTCAGGGCGATGCCGAAACAGGGCCTCGAATCTGTCTTTGGCAGGACCGTTGGCGACTGAGGAATTTTTCTTTTCCTGATAGAACAGTTCTTCCATCATGAGATGGAACATCCATATCGCAAACCTGTGGGATTCGCGCATCAGGGCGTCGAAATCATGGCGCGAAACTCTAAGCAGCTCGCACTCGCAGCATGACCATAGTTCATAATATGAGGGGAGTCCCTTGACAAAGGAGTGTTTAAGCGTAAAGACGGTTCCCGGGAGGCCGAAGGCTATGGTACGTTCCTTGTCTCCATTCATGTCCACAACTCTTACTATTCCACTTTTTATTATCCACATGTAAGGGGAATAGGTACCCGCTTCTACAAAACACTTCATGGAAGCGACTGTTACGCTCTCGGCACGCGATAGAAAAAGATCGAGAACATCGTCATCAATCTTCATGTCGCATTCATTCTTCAATAGGGCTTTAAGTTCCTTCATTGTTGGATTTCTAATGACTGGAATTATTGGTATTCTCGATTCGGAAGTTTCATTTATCGGATTATTGGGGGATCGAGGTGGCGGGAGGCAGTGGAGAAGTTGAGGCCGATTTTGAAGAGACGGCGTGGGTCGTTGGCGTAGGGAAGGGCATATTGTTTTTCCTCTATCTGGTCCATTGCTTCCTGTGCTGTCTTATCGAATTTCAATTCGATGATATAGATGAAGCGTGAAGTCTTCACGATAAGATCAATCCTGCCGTCGGAAGTGTGGACCTCGGTCTCAGTCTCAACTCCGATAAGCGTCAGGAGTATGTAGATGGCATTATGTAGGTTGTTCTCATCGTCCATCTTCATATCGTAAGGAATGCCGGATAGGAAAATATCGAGATCCTTCAACATTTTATCAGGTAGCCCTTCTCTTAAATCATCAATGATGTCGAATACTACTCCGGAGGATTGTCCACGCTTGACTTTGACGTAGAACGGCAGAAGTTCGTCGAAAAGCGACTCCTTGACTTCCTTATTAGGCACTCCAAGAGTCACCGTATCAGTTGAAGATTCATAGTGCTTGATAGTAAGGTAGCCGGTCTGATACAAAAGCGCGGTTGGATCAGCGTTCTGCAGATCAAGACCGGCGAGTTTCCGGAAAGGGACTCGAGAGTTGAGTGTTTTTTCAAGATCCGCATCCGTATTCTTCAAAACCTCAGCAATGATCGTAGGTTTGCCCGTAAGACTCCAGTAGTTTTGGAGATCTCTCTTAGACAGGCAGTTGAGAACAGACCAGGGATTGTAGATCGGACTGCCGTATTTTGCGAACCTATATCCATCATAGTTTTGCTTAAGCAGATTGAAAGCATTTTCTAAGGAAATCCCATTCATCTCGGCAAGAGCCTTTATTCCTGTCTCAAAGTTAGCTGGAAGTTCTTCATCTGTTATTCCGCAGATATCCGCAAAGTCATTGTCAAATGTAATGTCATTGAGGTTATTGAGGTCGGAGAATACGCTGAGCTTACTGAAACGGCTCACTCCGGTGAGGAACACGAGCCGGAGATGCTCGGCGGAGCTTTTGAAGTTGGAGTAGACTGATGCCAGCTTGGCGCGGTAATGTTCGAAATTCTCGTCGTTGTTTAGATTCCCGACAAGGGGTTTGTCGTACTCATCTACGAGGACCACGACTCCGAGACCAGTGCTTTCATGAGCGGCCTTTATGATATTGGCGAATCTTGCAGAAAGCGTTTCGGCAATGAACTTCACTCCATATTGTTTTTCCCAGACTTTGAAGTAATTATCGAGTACACTGTCGAGCATTCCACGTTCTGTATATTTCTCAACGTTAAGGTCAAGTCGGAGCACCGGATGCTTCTTCCATTCCCAATCTATAGAGTCGATGTATAGATCCTTGAACAGGTCGCGCTGTCCTTCGAAGAAATACTGCAGGGTGGATAAAAAGAGGCTCTTGCCAAACCGGCGCGGACGGGCAAGGAAAAAATACATGCTGCTGTTACATGCGATTTTTTCTATGAAGTAAGTCTTATCTACATATACAGAACCGTTCTCACGTAGTTTTTTGAAATCCTGTTGTCCGATTGGGTATGAGCGTGAATTCTCCATAATCAAGTATTTTAATGCAAATATAACCTTAAAATCCGATATGTACAAATTTTTTATTAATTTTGTAGACATAATGGATAATACGGATAATGCGGTCAATGGGAGGCGGGAGGTGCGCCTCGCGCATCTTGCGCTCCTTCTCGCCAATATAGGTTGGGGTGTGGTTGCCCCGGTGTCGAAGATGGTGCTTCTTTCAGGTGCCATCACGTCGCTCGCTCTCTCAGGTATCAGGATTACGGGAGGTGCGTTGCTGTTCCTTCTTTTTACGGGGATTCTGCCTAAATCGTTTGAGACACGGCAGAGAATAGAGCGTAAGGATATATGGAAACTGATTCTCTGCTCCGTGCTCATCATTAGCGCGAATCAGGGTCTCTATATTATAGGGGTTGGACTTACGGATCCGGTGGATTCCGCGGTAATGTGTTCGTTGACTCCTGTTCTTACGATGCTTTTGGCTGCTATATTTCTTCATTTCAGGATGACCTGGCTTAAGGTAGGAGGCGTGCTTATGGGACTTGCAGGTGTGCTCATTCT
>JAIDTS010000224.1 GCA_029060585.1 Muribaculaceae bacterium | reverse complement strand
TCGCTTGGTGAAGAGATTGAAGACCTAAAGAAACTAAACAACGGCGACGGCATCAGTTTCTTCGACGCTCAGGGAAACTATACAGGAGCCATGGTAAACGGAGTTCAGGGTAAAAGAATCATCACCTCAAAACCGGTAGAAATACCCAAGGGGGCCAAAATCCACCGAACCTTTGACCGGGTATGGGACAAGGAACTCCAGCGCGCCACAGCCCAAAGGAAAATCGGGGTCTCCTTCACTCTCGACAATACGGGTCTCACCGCTTCAGACGACAGGGGATGCCGAATAAGAATTCCGCTAACGTGCACACGCGACGTAGCCAAGAAGCCTCAGGACTACTCCCCTATCTTCTCCAAACTTGGAAACACCCCATATCGTCTTGACTCCTTCAAATCCAAGATAGAGCCAACCGTATTCATTCCCGCCGGAGAACTGACCGAAATCAGAAGACAAGCCATCGCAGCCCTCGACGAAGCGAACCAGACGACCTATCCATACAGCTACAGGAGGAAAGAGGACGGAGACGCCGCATATATGACAGATAAACTCGACTTCCGCGACAATGTAGCCAACACGCTTGCCGAACGTTTATACCGCGATCATGGAGTAAAAAGGATAGCAAGGGCAATGGAGGTGTCGAAGAAATCAGACGTGGCCGACATCAGAGTAATGACAACACGCCACTGCATCCTTCGCGAGCTAGGGATGTGTAAAAAAGAAAAGGGAACCGGAAAATATTCCGAGCCCCTTAGTCTTCAATCCGGGAAGGATAGTTTTACGCTTGAATTCAATTGCCGCGACTGCGAGATGCATCTGCTGAGCCCCCGATAGGAATCTCGGCAGCCTCCACAACATCAAGACTATCGGACACGGCAAGCGAATCGTTCTCAATAACAGGATGCAGCAGACCGTCGATCCTCTCGCGGCGCACCCTGACGTATTCCTGCATGAGGGAATGGATGGTATCGTTCTGTCCCTCTGTAAGCAGCAGGTCGGTGTCAGGAGGATAACTGAAACTAATCTTGTCAAGCTTCTCCTCAAACTCAGAACACAGCGTGGCCCAGTCGGCACTGTCGGGAGCTACCTCAAGTCTTCCGGTATATTCTTTAGTTAGTTCGCAAATGCGAGAGAACATCTCGGACGCTTCGGTACGGTCCCTGCTGCCTTTCTCCTTATTGCATCCGCCAGCAAGGATGCATACCGCCATCAGGACGGCCATAGATAATCTTCCGTTCATTTTTCATCAAGTTTTGCACGAAGGTATTTTCCTGTATACGACCGATCGCATGCCGCAACCTCCTCCGGAGTGCCGGCAATCACCAGATTTCCTCCGGCATCGCCACCTTCCGGCCCTATATCGATCACCCAATCGGCACTTTTAATCACATCCATGTTGTGTTCAATAATCACTACCGTGTGTCCGGCCTCTATAAGGCGGTTGAGCGACTTCAAGAGAGTCGATATATCATGGAAGTGCAGACCGGTCGTAGGTTCATCGAAAATAAACATTGTGCGCGGCTGCTTCTCCTGCGAAATGAAATAGGCAAGCTTCACCCTCTGGCTCTCCCCTCCGGAAAGAGAGGAACTGCTCTGTCCGAGCTTGACGTAGCCGAGACCTACTTCACGAAGCGGAATCAGTTTCTTTATTATCTTCTTAACCTGAGAGTTCTTAGCGTCTTCCTGAAGGAACTCGATACATTCATCGACCGTCATCTCAAGAAAGTCATGTATATTCCTGCCTCGGTATTCCACATCGAGTACATCCTGTTTAAACCGCTTGCCGTGGCATTCCTCGCATTCCACCGTGATATCCGCCATGAACTGCATTGGAATAGTGATGGTACCCTCCCCTTTACATTCCTCGCAGCGACCACCTTCGGCATTGAACGAGAAGAAGCCGGGAGTAAAGCCCATCTGCTTAGCGAGCGGTTGCTCGGCGAAGAGTTTACGGATTTCGTCGAATGCCTTCAGGTAGGTAGCAGGATTCGAACGTGAGGATGTCCCGATCGGATTCTGATCAACGAACTCGATAGCTCCGACCGACTGCACGTCGCCCCCGATCTTCTTGTGGGCGCCGGGAGAATCGCACGGATCGCCGAGCAGCCTCACCATAGCCTTATAGAGGATTTCCCTGACAAGAGTGGACTTACCGCTACCGCTGACTCCTGTCACCACCGACATTACACCGAGGGGAAACTTCACATCAATACCCTTAAGATTATTCTCCCTCGCTCCGATAACCTCAACGAATTTCTTCCACGGCCTGCGGAACTGAGGCACGGGTATAGTGCGTTTTCCCGTAAGGTAATCGAGAGTGTAAGACTCACCGGTATCCCCTTTCTCGAGCGCTTCCTTAAGATTTCCCTGATATACAATAGTTCCGCCATTCGATCCAGCATCCTTACCAATATCCACAATTTCATCTGCCGCAAGCATAATATCTTCGTCATGTTCCACCACAACAACCGTATTACCGATCTTCTGAAGGTTGCGAAGCACACCGACCAGACGCTCAGTGTCTCTCGAATGGAGTCCGATGGAAGGCTCGTCGAGAATATAAAGGGAACCAACAAGCGAACTTCCAAGCGAGGTGGCGAGATTGATGCGCTGGCTCTCTCCACCTGATAGAGAAGAGGAAAGACGGTCGAGAGTGAGATATCCCAATCCCACCTTATCCATGAAGTCAAGGCGGTTGCGAATCTCGATGAGAAGACGCTTAGCGATAGAAAAATCGGTCTCATCAAGACGGAGCTCATCAAACCACCTCTTAAGATCAGAAATCGGCATCCTTACCAGTTGCGTAATGCTCTTTCCTCCAACCTTGACATATTCCGCGTCGGGACGCAGGCGTGATCCATGGCAGTCGGGACATGCGGTCTTTCCACGGTAGCGGGCCTTCATCACACGATATTGAATCTTATACTGATTCTCATCGACCCATCTGAAGAAGCCGTCTATGCCTTCCCACTGTCCTTTCCCGTGCCAAAGAATATCCTTTTTCTCCTGAGTCAGCTCCATGTAAGGCTTGTGGACAGGGAACCCGATCGAGGGGGCGAGTTTCACCAGCCACAGCTTCCACTCGCTCATCTTCTCACCGCGGAAACACATCACGGCATCCTGGAAGACCGAAAGTGTCTTGTCAGGCACGACAAGGTCCTCGCTAATTCCGAGTACTTTGCCGAAACCCTCGCATGTAGGGCATGCACCGTAAGGATTGTTGAAGTTGAACATAAGGTCCGTCGGTTCGCGAAACTCTATTCCGTCGGCGGAAAACTGACGCGAATATTCCCTTTCCTTAACTCCATCCTCGCCCCAAACCTTAACGATACATCTATCCCTACCCTCGAAATAGGCAGTCTCAAGCGAATCGGTCAGTCTTGACACCTCATCCTTCTCCCCGCTGACCGCGAGACGGTCGATCAAGAGACGGAAGTCCGAGGCATCAGCCTCACTAACCTCTCCATTCCTCAACCCTGCAACAACATCGGAAATGGACTCGAAACGACCATCTTTCTCAAGTCTGGAATATCCCTGCTTAAGGTATATATCGAGCTGAGTCGCAAGGTCCCTTCCTTCAGGAACCTTGAGTTCTATAAGAACAGCCAGTCTTGTACCCTCAGGAAGAGACAGAATCCGAGCAACAATCTCCTCAATAGTCTCGCGTTTTACTTCCTCACCCGTCACAGGCGAAAAAGTATGGCCTGCGCGAGCGAAAAGCATACGCATATAGTCATAGATTTCAGTAGAAGTGCCGACGGTGCTTCGAGGATTGCGAGTATTGACCTTCTGCTCGATGGCAATAGCCGGAGGGAGACCCTTGATGTAGTCACACTCAGGTTTTGCCATACGACCGAGAAACTGGCGGGCATAAGCCGATAGACTTTCCACATATCGGCGTTGTCCTTCGGCATAAAGCGTGTCGAATGCCAGCGAAGACTTACCGCTTCCGCTGACACCGGTCATCACAATGAATTCTCCTATAGGTAGGCTAAGGTCTACGTTTTTTAGATTGTTGACCCTTGCTCCTTTAATTTCAATCTTTCTTTTGTCCATATCTCAATAATACAGCAAATACCGCGCCAATTCCAGCGCGGCATATGTATGAAGCGAAAATTGCTCGCAAACCTGACGAAATCTTAATAAAAATAAGTCAAAACAACTTCATTAGTCATCGCCGTCCTCGTCTTCCTCGTCTTCCCAGTCAAGAAAATACGTATCGGCATAAGAGTCTTCCTTAAAGCGGGACATCTCACGGCTATCTCTTTTTGTCGGGCGACCGAGTCCTTTCCTGCGATCTACGAATCCGGATATTTTTGTCATCTCAAGAAGTTCGTATTGGCTCTGTGGAGTCAGATTCTCGAGATAGTCCGGGACGAGTTTCGCGCCGAGACGATTCTGTGTGGTCGCCTTTACGCGGAAAGTGTATGTAATCGGAGGTTTGCGCACCTCAATCACGTCACCTTCCTTTATCATTCGTGAGGGTTTCACCGGGAGTCCGCCCATTGTTACCCTACCTTTCTTACAGGCATCAGTGGCTATAGTTCGAGTCTTGAAGACACGCATCGCCCAGAGCCATTTATCTATTCTTACTTCCATTTTTTTAGTCTTCAGTCTTGAGTCTTGAGTCTTAAGTCTTCAGTCTTGAGTCTTCAGTCTTAAGGGGCTACGCCGTATTGTGGAGAGCTGGAGCTCTCCACTCCGGGAAGCTACGCAGTATTGTGGAGAGCTGGAGCTCTCCACTCCGGGAAGCTACGCAGTATTGTGGAGAGCTGGAGCTCTCCCCTCCGGGAAGCTACGCAGTATTGGGGAGAGCTGGAGCTCTCCCCTCCGGGAAGCTACGCAGTATTGGGAAGAGCTGGAGCTCTCCCATCCGGGGGGCTACGCAGTATTGGGGAGAGCTGGAGCTCTCCCCTCCTATGGGGCTACGCGGGTCTTATTCGATCGGGGAGGTTTTTCTCAGGAGCATCACTTGCTTGCCGTTGCTTCCTATAAATTCAATCTCGTCTGCGCTGAGCTTTTTGGCAGTCACAGCTTCCTCAAGAGCCACCATCATACGCGTCTCCCATCCGGAGTCGGGGCAAGCCATCCTGGTCATGCCTATCCTCGAGAAGGATATGGAGTTAGCGGCATCCATATCGGTCTCCAGTTCGCCGTTGATGATGTTGCATCCAGTATTTCCGTGCATGCGTTTCTCATCGACATCAAGCGCAAGCTTCATGTCCTTGACATCCACCTTCTCACCATCGATAGCGACGACAGCCCATGTTCCGTCGAGGAAATGGAAATCGCGGTGCATAAGTTCCATCACTTCCCTGCCTCCGGCATCAAAGAATCGGAGTATGCTTTCATTCTCATTGCCAGGCTTGACGGTATAACTTACCGTAAGGCCAAGCGCTTCTCCAATCTCCGCATCCGTGAGGTTTGTCTCGCCACACATCATCATAGTCGCAGCGAGATTGCTGAAACTTATCTTACCGTCGGCAAAATCAGCAGTATACTGTCCGTTGATGACGTTGCAACCGTTGTTTCCGTAAATCCGGTTTTCCCCGGGAACGAACTTGATGAAGGGGGCAGTCTCTCCTACAGCCTTCTTTCCCAGAACCGTCTCGATGGCCCAGTCGCCTGACAGGATACCATTCTCAAAGTCATCGGCTATCTGA
>JAIDTS010000223.1:3264-6486 GCA_029060585.1 Muribaculaceae bacterium | reverse complement strand
TGGGTCATGACGATCATGCGCAACATATTCATCAACAACTACCGCCGCAATGTACGCCAGGCCACAATCGTCGACACCACCGACGACCTCTACCACCTCAACACATCGCAGGAATCCGCTCTCGAGACTCCCGAAGGTAGCCTCTCCGTAAAGGAGATCACTGCCGTCATAAACACTTTCGACGACGAGTTCCGTGTTCCATTCAACATGCACGTGGCAGGCTACAAGTACAGCGAGATCGCTGAGGAGCTCGACCTCCCCGTAGGAACAGTCAAGAGCCGCATCTTCTTCGCACGCAAGCGCCTCCGCGAGCAGCTCTCTGCCTATGCTTGCTAAATTAATGCATAATGCATAATTGGATGCCCGATTTTGAAAGACACATTACACGATATACACGACACTATAAGCTATCGAATATTAAAGTATAATACCTGAAAGACACACTGCCTTAATCGAAATCTGATACTTGAAGACACACACGAAAAGAATCCTTAATCTGATTGATACTTGAAAAGACACTTAGAGACCTTAATCCTGATACAATATAATACTATGAAAAAAAATGCTCCCGCCTTCGATCCGAAAGCGGGAGCATTTTTTAGTAACAGGGCACACTCCGCGTGCGTCTGCAATATCACTTCAAACAAGCCTCAAAACCGGCTGCATGCACGGCCTCGATTACTGCCGAGTGATCGACACTGCCGTCTACTGTGGCGAGCCCCGCGTGAAGGTCTACCTCTACTGTGTCGACTCCTTCTAAAGAAGCGATTGCTTTCTTGACTGCGTTCTGGCAATGGGGACAGTTCATCCCTGTGATGATATATTCCTGTGTCATGTCTGTATGTATGTTTGTTTTGGGATTATAGAATCTTCGAATGAGCGAGAAAACCAGCAATCCGGCAAGTATCGCCGAGCATATCGTGGAGAAAGTGCTGAACTCATGGTGGCATGCCCCATGCATCGACGCGCCCTCTCCTATTGCAAACCAATGCGCAGGCATAAGATAGTCAATCGCGAGTCCCATCGCCATCGCCCCTAAGATAATCGAGCCCAGATAGACCGTAGCCGCCCTACGCCCCATCTCGCGCGAGATAAGCGTGAAGGATGCGAAGTTGGCCGCCGGACCCGCCATAAGAAGCACGAACGCGGTGCCGGGCGAAAGACCTTTAAGTATAAGCGACAGGGCTATAGGAATCGAGCCGGTGGCACATACATACATCGGAACCGCCACTACGAGGGCGATGAGCATCGACACAATAGGTTTGTTGCCAAAAATCGCGAAGAAATCCGAAGGTACATATACCGTTATCAACGCTGCGATTACGAGTCCGATCGTCAGCCATAGTCCGATACTCCCGACGAGATCGACAAAACCATAGCGAAGAGAAGCGGCGATTTTACCGATGAATGTCGAGGGTCGTTGCTCTACGGCATCAGGAGCCACCTTACAGCTCTCTGTTTCCATTGAATTTCGTTCCGTAGAGCCGACTGCCACCCCACCGAAAACAGCCGTCACAAGAGCCGCTACAGGGCGCATCACGGCAAACGCCGGACCAAGCAACGACCAGGTGGCAGCTATCGAGTCAACCCCAGTCTGCGGCGTAGAAATCAGGAATGCCGACGACGCGGCACGCGACGCTCCATTCCGACGCATTGCGATAGCCGTAGGCAGCACGCCGCAGGAGCAAAGAGGCAACGGCACTCCTATCAGCGCGGCCTTCACCACAGTCCCGATAGAGTTGCCGGACAGATGGCGGGCGAAAGTCTCGCGCGATACAAACGCATGCAGAAGCCCGGCGATAAGGAAGCCCAAAAGAATATAAGGCGACATCTCGTTGAGCATGTATAGTAATGAATTCAGAAAGTCCATAGTCATTAAGTTCTGAGGTTGTTTAGTTGTGTGGTTGTGGAGATGATTCCGTATGCAAAATTAATACCGCGCAGCCCACGGGCCGTTACATATTCCTGCCAAACCGTTATATATAAAAAGCTCCTGCCTTCAATCCGAAAGCGGGAGCATTTTTTATCTCAAAAATTCTGGGTAAGGGTCGGATTATATCTGGTGGCCTTTGCCGGGAAAGGCAGGATCCAGAGCGGAGAGTCCGGCGACAGGGTCTTCCTCCCGTAGACATCGAGATCCTTGCTGACAGTCACGGCATAATCCGCTTCGGTATTCCATCTCTTCATATCGAAGAAATTCTCGTAGCTGCCGAGACACTCTATCCATTTAGTCTGTTGAAGCAGACGCATCGCCGCTAATTCGCCTAACGGCATCATATCATGGATCCTTGTGTAGGGACTTGCATTTTCCACATGTGCCTTCCTTACCATATCCGTAAGCTCGAGTCCTCTGCGAATATCTCCTGTACGAATAAGGCACTCCGCCGTAGAAAGGAGTGTACGCACGGATGTCATGCCATATGGGTTTCCCTGCGCGCCCCAGCTCATACACATCCGGAATCCATCGAGGCCTGCATACATCTTTCCAAAAGACAGATCCCATCCCGTATTGCCGCAATATTTCAGCACATAATCGTTTTTCTCGAATTTCTGTGCTGTTTCCCTCGTGATGATCTCCATAGTAGGATTGACAAGTGGGCCGGCACCTATCTGCAACAGATTATACTCCCCGTCACGCTCCAGAACCCAAGACTCAGTATCCTTGATATAGACACGGTCATCCACAGTGGAGTTGAGGGCGATACTTTTTTCAAACCAAGGAAGAGCATCCTCATATCGCTTCATCTGCATCAGCACACGCCCTCGCAATGCATATCCGAAAGGTTTACCGGGACGGCATACGTCACCCGTCTTTTCCGGGAGGAGATCAATCAGCTCTGCGGCGCAGTCTTCGAGAATAAGTTCATAACACTCCGCGAGAGTCAATTTTCGCTTTACAGTAGTATTGTCAATGTCTGTCACGTAGGCAATACCTCCTGCATTGGCAGCCTGCTCCGGAGTATCATACTGCGCAGCGTGAATCACAAGGGCAAGCCAATGCAGGTATGCCCGCATGATGCGGGCCTCAGCCTTGAGCTGAGGCTTCTTCTCTTCCATTCCTGACGCGGCGTCGATCTTGGCAAGAAGCGTGTTGCAATAGTTTATATATTTGTAGATAGCGTTGTAGCGTGCGTCTTCCTGTGCTAATGTTATGCGGTCCACATTTTCATCAAATGCAAGGTAGGCATAGGCCAATGTATTGGTATTGCTCATCATCTCCGG
>JAIDTS010000223.1:0-3164 GCA_029060585.1 Muribaculaceae bacterium | reverse complement strand
AGTTTTCTGCATATTTTTTCATCGAAATTATATCCAATCACGAGATTGCGGAATTTCATGTAGTCGGCGGGAGCCACAGTCTGTGATCCCAAGGTGCCGTTGCCTACCACATGGCTTCCTCCGAGAGCTCCATTGGCGGGATATCTGTCGCCTCCTTCCCTCCAGTAGTTAAGGTATCCGGCAGGCACTGCGTCAATCACAGCCAGACTTCCGAATCCATAGACAGAACCATCGGATGTCCAGTTATTGCAGTCGACCCTCATCACGTGGCCACCATAGTAGCTCAGCATAGCAGACACCGAAAATCCCTGCCATTTCACCATAGGTGAGAATGACGCGATATACTTCGGATCAAGTGAACCTGAATAAACTATATCATCGACTGTAAACTCCTCGGAATTAATGTCTGAGATCCGAATCTCTCCATTGGAGTCTCTCCAGGAATAATACTGCATCTCGCCATCGCTGACCATTCCCGCAAAATCATATGAGAAAAGCGAGTGGACCGGATAGCCCTTATGGAGAGTAAAGCTCGAGAGAGCCTCAGCGCCGGTAGCCGGAAGATGGTCTACTTTGGTCACTTTATTATTATTGTATGCAAACGACACGCCTGCAGATATCCCTACATCACTGCGGGAGAACTGGCGCAATATGTCGCCGTCGAGCTGCAGTTCGACTCCAGTGTTCTGTACCTTGCCATTGTTGATTTTCAGCATGGTCCATCCTGTGGTCGGATCAAGATCTGTATTTGTAAGCAGGTCGGAACCTCTTTTGGAATAGAAGTCAAGAGATCCTGTGAGGCGGGAATTCCAGAATGAGAAGTCGACTCCGGCATTCCATGTCGATGTCTTTTCCCAGCGCAGCTGCTCGTTAGGCGGAGTGTCGAGGGTCACATATTTGTTGCCATAGATTTTGTTGATTCCTATGGTGCCGGTAAGATAAGATGACACGTCATTGGCAATATTCCCCGTCAAGCCATAGCTGACACGCAGCTTAAGGGCATCGATCCAGTCGTTATCCTTAAGAAAGGCCTCGTTATGCATATTCCAACTGAGTCCTGCCGACCAAAGCGGACGCCCCCTGAACTTAGGATCGGCACCGAAAAGATCGGCTTTGTCGATTCTGACCGATCCGGTGACGGCATAGCGGGAGTCATACACATAATTTCCGGTAAAATAAAGGGAGTAGAAGCGATGGAGCACGTCGCCCGTAGTAAACGAGTCTGATTCCGGAGCCCCGTACATGGAATAATCCGACCCCATGACGGAAGCCGTACCGCTTACATTCTGAAGCACACCCCAGTTCACCATCATATTTGCGTTGGTCTGTGTCTGGTCGTCATATCCAAGCATGACATTGCCATAGGTCTTGGTGTTCTGCTGGCGGTATTCGAAGCCGAAGGCCGCATTGATGTCATGTTTTCCTCCAAATGTATTGTCATAGTTGGTCTGTGCACGGAAAGTGTAGTAAGCCCCCTCAGAAGTGGTGGTATTTAGCATTCCGCCTTCCGGAATATGGTGCGTTATGGTTCCGGTCGCCTTGTCAAGGGCCGTATAGGAGTTATACATATTGCGCATCTTATATGATTCGGCTGAATAATACGAATCCCCCTTGAAGTAGATGTCCTCATACTGGAACATGCCCGAGGCCGTCCAGCCTGGAAGAATCGTATAGACCGCATTCACGTATGTACGTATATTGGTTCGACGCTGACGACTCATGGCGGTGCTGTAATCGCTGACCGGATTATATCCTACTGGTTTTAATCCATAAGCCTGATTATTGAATGCATCGAGATCCAACGGAATGTCAGCTGTAAGGGAATTTAGCGACCCATCCGCGCCATAGATGGAATAGTAAGGGAGGAAAGAAGTCGCTGATCCCCAACTCAAATCTGCAATATGGTTCTTAGTTCGCTCACTCAGCATATTGAATCCGAAGTTGACATCAAGATTCCTGAACACATGCCAGATGCCGTTGTAGCCAAACATTATGTTGGAATTGTAGTCTCCGTGCGAAGCATTGTTATCACGCAGATAATTGAGCGTCAAGTTTGAAGCTAACGCGTCTGAGTTATGACGGACAGCGAGGTTGTATTGCTGGTTTACCTTCGGAGCCTCCATTGCATCCTGCCACTGCTTGATGTAGTTGTTTGACCGCAAAGCGCTTAGAGCAGCATCGAGTTGGCTCTCAGACAGGATTCCGAGCGAATGCTCGAGCATATAGCGGGTGGCAGGCGAGATTGAATGTTTCCTCCCTGTGTTATAATAGTTGAGAAGGGAATTATAGGCAGATCTATCGTTGGAATTGAGCACATAATTGAAGTTATACCCCTCCAGCTCTACCATTTCGGCTGCTGTAGCATACTTCATATAGGAATAATTGTTCTTCTCGTATGTGGTCACGTCGGCATTGAAATCCACCTGGGTCTTGCTTCCCTTGGCTCGCTTAGTCGTTATCACTATCACACCATTGGATGCCCTTGCCCCATAGATGGCTGCCGCAGCAGCATCCTTAAGAACTGTGATATTTTCGATGTCATACGGATTTACGCTCTCGATAGAGCCTTCAATCGGCAGACCGTCGACCACAACCAAAGGATTATTAGATGCTTCAAAAGAACCTGTTCCGCGTATCGACATCTGCTTGCCGTTTCCATTGTCATAGTTCACAAGACCGGGAATCTTACCCTCGAGGTTTTCCACGATTGTTCCCATATGGCGTTTGTCAAGGTCTGCAGCCGTGATTGTCTGATAAGCCCCGGTTGCACTCTCCCGCTTGAAATTGGAGTAACCTGTCACGATCACCTCATCCATAAGCTTGGCATCCTCTGCCAACGCTATCATGACAGTCTTTTCTCCTGGCTTAAGCTGTACTGTCTTGGTCTTCATACCGACATATGACACACGAAGCCTCGGTTTCTGTCCTTCTACAAGAAGTGAGAATTGACCGTCAACATCCGTCGCAGTGCCTATCTTAGTGTCTTCCACAAAGACCGTAGCACCTATCAGAGGCTCGCCTGATTCATCAGTCACGACACCGGAGATGCTGTGTTTGAAATAAGGAAGTTCTTTCTGCGATTTGGACAGGATTATCGTCTTATCCACTATCTCGTAAGATACATTTAGGTCTTCGACGAATATCCTGTTGAGTATCTGCTGAAG
>JAIDTS010000222.1 GCA_029060585.1 Muribaculaceae bacterium | reverse complement strand
GGCGAGTAGTCGTTGTGGTGGTAAAATAGATACCATTGTCCCTCTTTCTCTACGAGTGAATGATGGTTGGTCCAGCATCCTGTAGGGGATTCATCCATGATTAGCCCTTTGAATTCAAAAGGTCCGTAGGGATTGTCGGCAATGGCGTAGGCGAGGGTCTCGGTTTTATCCTTCACCCATGGGAATGTCAGATAATATCGTCCTTCGCGCTTGAACGCGAAGGGCCCTTCCTTGAAGCCTTCCGGCAGTCCCTCTATTCTCCTTGGTTCGGAGTCAAGCTCCATCATATTGTCTTTCAACTTGGCTACAGAAAGACCCATGCCGCTCCAATACAGATAGCATTGGCCATCATCGTCTACGAGAACGCAAGGATCTATACCCATCACTCCTTTGATAGGTCTGGGCATAGGCATGAATGGTCCTTCCGGCTTCTCGGCTATGGCTACTCCGATGCCAAATCCACGTTCCATATCTTTCGGAGCTGCAGGAAAGAAGAAATAGTATCGACCATCTTTCTCAATGCAGTCAGGAGCCCACATTGCGTAGGAGTCCGGTTTCACCCATGGAATTTTATTTTGTGTCAGTATTACTCCATGGTCTGTCCAGTCCACGAGATTGTCTGAAGAGAAAACGTGATAGTCAGCCATGCAAAACCACTCTTTCAGCTCATCTATCGGACTTTCGATGTCGTGTGAAGGGTAAAGATACATTCGTCCGTTGAAGACCCTTGCCGTGGGATCAGCCGTATATTGGTCGTGGATGATGGGATTCTGGGCAAACACGATTGCTGCGCTCGCCGTTACCGCTAACGATAATATTCTTTTCATTGTATCAGCGTTTTCTGAAATTCCACTTAGAGTTGTCGCTCGAGAAGTCGAATTTGCCGAGCGAGGGAGTGCTGTCGGCAACTGATACGAGTACGAGCTCTTCGTCGCATCCTGGGATTGCCTTTGGCATAATTCGGTAGGTTCCGTCGATAAGCTGCTCTATACGCCACAGTTCGTTGTCTGCACCTGAGAAATGCTCTACTGCCTTTACTTCCCTGTCAGCTGTTGCGGCAAGGGCGCGGTCAGTGCCTTCGATTGTTATCTTATAATAAGGAGCTCCCAGATATCCTCCGGCTTCAGGAACTGCGGTTATAGTCCATTTCTGATGAGGACGGAACATATAGTCGCCTATCCTCACGTCTATATCTCCATTAGGCCATGTATCTATGACATCCTCGAGAGTCTGGTCCTTCAGGGGTTCGATAGGTTCGCTCTGCGGTTCCCAGAATCTATGGCGTCCTCCCTCCATCCTGACGAAATCGACCGCCAGTTCAAGTCCATAACCACGGCGTTCAGATTCAATCTCATAGGTATCCTCAACGAAAGGTTCTCCCGCAACGGGCCAGTCGTTTTTCCAAAGCAGGGGAAGGACTGCAAGTGTGCTGCGGCCTCCGCGGTCGAAGTCCGCCTCGAAATGAAGCGACATTTTCTCCACTCCGTCTTCTTCAATATAGCGTCCGAAATGTCCTGCGCCTGTACGGCGGTTGCCGGAACTTGCAACCATCTTGCCTCCTCCCTGGAGCATATCACGACCCATATTGTCGATATAAGGACCTTCTACGTTTTTCGATCTTCCTACGACAATGTTGTAAGTGGAATTAGGGCCGTCGCAGCATGTGCCGTGAGTGCCGAGCAGGTAATACCATCCGTCTTTGTAAATGAGGTCGGTCGCTTCGCAGTCAATAGCTATGTCAATAGGCTCGTTTCCTTCCTTCCTGGCTCCCGTCTTGGGATCGAGCTCGACAAGGCGGATAAAGCCGAAATAAGTTCCATAAGAGCACCACAGTCTGCCGGTTGTAGGGTCGAGTAGAAGCCCCGGATCAATGGCGTCGCAGTCTTCGTTCTCTTCCGAAAAGGCCACCTCGATAGGTTCGGAATATTCGAAATCAGGTGAGTTTGGATCGAGCGTATTGTTCCACATAGTAAGAACCTTGCCGCTGTGCCCACCTCCGAGGCCGCCTCCTGTGGCGCTATATGCTAAGAGATATCTGTCGCCGATCTTCACTACGTCAGGAGCCGCTCCTCGTCCTGGTCTTACACCTCCACTATGCCAGTGATAGCCGTCTTCCGATATCAAACCTCCACCTCCGGTACCAAAGGTATAGTATTTGCCGTCGCATTTCATGATGGTCGAGGGATCGTGGATATATGGCTCTCCTGTCTGAGCAGACATCGTTGCTGCGGTCAGACACATCAGGACTGCCGGAAAATAAAATATACTGTTGCGTTTCATGGTTTTAATAAGTTTTTTTTGACTGGAGAGTCATTCATTACTTATGGTGAAGTTAGTTACGGGCTTGCCCTCTTTGTCTATGAATCTGAGGCAGAAGTCGCTCATACCCGGACCGTTGATTATGGCTCCCCGGATAATGTTGCGCCCTTTTTTGAGCGTCAGGCGCTTTGAGGTGCAGTCATCCATGACCATCCTCCGGTCTCCGGAAAGAAGCACGGCTTCCTCGCCGTTGAGCCACCACATGGAAGCTGAGTTCGATCCGACCGACATCCTTACGTCGGGAATCTCATCATCGCAGTCGATAGCTGTGACAACCCAGAAAAGCACTCCGTAATATTGTTTTTCAAGCCCTGTGGCAAATCTGAAAAGCTTGACGTTGAAAAGGTTGCTGTCAAGAGAATGCCATTTGAGGGTCTTCTTCCCTACCTTGACCATCTGTCCGTCTTTAGGCCATATTGTTTTCTGGCCTGGAAAATACACTGTGTCGAAAGCCTCTCGCAGATAACTGTCGGTGAATACGGTGTTGCTCCTATTGGGTTTGTCTATAGGCTCCAGGATTAGCCAGCGGCCTATGAACCCGTCGGCGTTAGGTGTGGTGCTCGAGGTATCTGGTATTGTGAAATAGGATGAGAGTCCCATATCTCGGTCTCCATTGCCCTTGGCATACGTCGGAGCTGTCGCTATGCCGCAGGCGATGGCGGCAAGGAAGAGACCTCGCATCATTGGTCTTTTTGTTCGCATGATGGTGATTCGTTATTAAATTTAAGGTATATCGAAAGCCTGCTGACTTTTTCTAATGAAATTATCTTGATATTTTTTCTATTCCTAAATAAGTCAAAACAACTTCAATTCTGCAAATTTAACAAAAAATAAAATATCGGCAATGAAATTTCAGTTATATTGTCTTTTTTTTCTAAAATTGTAAAAGTTTCTTAACTTCGATTTATAATATTTGTATATATGCGCCTTTTTCATTAATTTTGTGTTTGAATATACGGAGTTGTATTCTCAACTTATTTTTATATTGTTTTGACATGAAGATACTCATCGCCGACGCTGGCGCTACTAAGACCGATTGGGTGTGCCTCACCTCTAATGATAAATCTGATTCTCATTCCGGCGACTGCATCGTGGAGTCGTATAGCGGGTTAGGCATCAGTCCGCTTCATCACGACACGGATATGATAGAGGAGGAGCTACGTCTTGTAAGAGCAAGCCTCGGAGACTCATTCGACGTGATAAGATTTTTCGGTGCCGGCATCGGAAGTCCGGTGATTGCCGGAAAGATGGAGTCTATTCTTTCCGAGATGTTCTCATGCCGCGACATCAAGGCTGACAGTGATATGGCAGGAGCGGCAAGTGCGCTGTTGGGCGACGAGGCCGGCATTGCGTGCATTATGGGGACGGGAAGTAACTCCTGTCATTATGACGGTTCAATGATCGACCGAAAGTCCGCTTCTTTAGGCTATCTTCTCGACGACGAAGGGGGCGGAGTTTCCTACTGTCGTCGTCTGTTGAGCGATGTCTTCAAGAAGATTGCTCCCGATGATGTGGTGGAAAAGTTTGATGAGGAATATCATCTGGCAGTCAGTGAGGTGGTGGAGCATCTTTACCGCCGTCCGTCGCCAAACCGCTGGATCGCAGGATTCATGCCCTTTATTGTCGCGAATCTCTCTCATCCCTATGTCCATGCGCTTGTGGAATCCCAGACCGAATTCTTTTTTGACAGGGAATTCCGTTATTATACTGATTCGCAGCTGAAAGAGGAGGGTATAGGATTTGTTGGAGCCGTTGCTGATGAACTCCGAGAGTCTATTGAGGCTGCTATGAATCGACGCGGATGGAAGCTGAGGGCAATAGTAAGGAATCCCATAGATTCTTTGGTCAATATGCATAAAAAGTTTTGATAAATCATGAAGATTAAGATATTAGCAATTTCTTTAGCTCTTATTGGAACTACGCTCGCTGCGCCGGCGCAGACGGTCAATGACTCGACTCAGTTGATCGATCCGGGAGTGATGTATGTGGAGCCGTTGTTTGAATACCCCATAGCTCCAGAAGAACTTTCCGATTTCAGGGAGAAATGCGGCTGGCTTGCCGATAATTTCTGGAATCCACTTGATATAAAGAAGAAGGAAACGGTCGATCAGGCAAAGCTTAATCATGCTTTTCAGGTTTATGCCACTGCAGTGCAGTACGCCGAGAAGGATAGGGTGACTGCAGCTGTCGATAAGTTCATGAAAAACCTTCAGAAGAATCCGATGCTTCTCTTTCAGATGACTAAGGCTGCGGAGGAAACAATTTATGGTCCTCGTGCCGATTTCTGGATAGATGAACTTTATTCGAGAATTCTCAGGGCGGCGCTTGCCAATAAGAAGTTTCCTGCATCAAAACGAGCTCGCTATGAGCTTCAGCTCCGACAGCTGGATGCGACAATGGTGGGGGGAACTCCTGCAAGATTCGACTTCGTTCGGCCTAACGGCGATCCAGCACAGTATTTTCCGATGGCTACGCCGACTATAATCGTTTTCGGCGATCCGGACTGCGATCAGTGCCGTATCGGAAAGCTCCGCATGCAGTCTAATATCGCTTTCAGCAAGGCTGTAGCAGACGGAAAAATAAATGTTTTGTTCATCATTCCTGATCCTGAGGAAGGATGGCAGTCAGAAGTGGCCGGATTCCCTTCCAACTGGTCAGTCGGAGCTTCTGACACTGTTGCCGACATTTATGATCTCCGGGAGATTCCCGAAGTCTATGTCATAGGACCGGAGGGAACGGTTGTCAATAAACACATCGGCATTGAAAACGCGATGGAGACGGCTCTTTCGCTTATCGGTGCCGCAAAGAAATAATAGTAACTTTCAACCCTTCAACTCCAAAACCCTATAATGAATAGAAAGAAAGTTCTCGCTCTTCCGAAAAAGATATATGTGACAACTACCGGTTACAGCTATACTCATCTTGGACGTCTGTTTTTGCGTCTTTTCGTAGGAATCATGCTTCTGCAGTTCGGTATCCGGCAGATCGGCGACGCATCTATGATAGAGGGATCGTTTCCGGCTGTGCTCGGAATGACTTCGGAAGCGTCGCTATGGACAATGGTATGCATCGAGATTGGTTGCAGTGTGTTTATAATGGCTGGATTCCTTACGAGGGTAATGCTGCTTCCTCCTTTCGTCGCAATGCTGATGGCTGCCTATTATCTGATCCATGATGTAGCGACCAAGGCTTCATATCAGCTCAGCTGGGAGCAGCCTGCATATCTTCCGATTATGTTTCTCGGCATATTTTTCTTCCTTATGCTTGTAGGGCCGGGCAAAATTTCTGTAGACTATTTCCTTTCCTTGCATCTGCTTCATTCTTCCGATCATAGTGAGG
>JAIDTS010000221.1 GCA_029060585.1 Muribaculaceae bacterium | reverse complement strand
GGATCTTGCTGTTGAGGCCCACAGCTATGCCTTCCACTCCCTGCGCGAGAAGCAGCGGGAACTTGACGGGCAGAGTGACGGGCTCTTTCTTGCGTCCATCGTAGTTGGGCTGCCATTCGGTAATTTTCGGGGAGAAGAGGATCTCGAGAGCGAGCGCGCTGAGTCGCGCCTCGATATATCGGGGAGCTGCGGCGGAATCGCCCGTAAGGATGTTGCCCCAGTTTCCTTGAGTGTCGATGAGCATCTCCTTCTGGCCGAGCTGCACGAGGGCGTCGCCGATCGACGCGTCGCCGTGGGGATGATAGCTCATAGTGCTTCCCACGATGTTGGCAACCTTGTTGAAGCTTCCGTCGTCGAGAGTCTGCATCGTGTGGAGGATACGTCGTTGCACCGGTTTGAGGCCGTCTTCGATGTGCGGGACGGCTCGCTCAAGAATCACATAGCTTGCATATTCGAGATACCAGTTCTTGAACATTCCCGAGAGCTGGTGCTTCTTGTCGGAGGCTCCGGGTACGCGGTAGGAGGCAGAGGATTCCTGCGGAATGTCAGCCGCGGCCTCCTCCTCGAGAGATATGTCTTCGGGTGTCTCCACGATACCTGCCTCCCCGTTTTCTACAAGGAATTCGGTGGCTATGGAGGGATCGTTGTCAAGGTGTTCGAAGTTAAGGTTTTCTTCTTCGATATTGTTGTCGTCGTTGATGTCGATATCGGCCATAACAGTGCAATTTGCGCATTTTGCACAAAAATACAAAAAAAATCCCTCTTTACCAAATTTTTCTCATGACATTTTTATAAGTCGTAATCTAAAAAAAGGACGCACGGTCGTGCGTCCCTGCTATATCATTGAAAGATCATCTTATCATAGCTGTAGTTTGAGGGTCTCGGTGTAGCCGTTGGCTTCCATTACGACAAGGTAGAAGCCTGAACGGAGGTTGAGCTCTCGTTTGATGGCTTCAGGAGCCTTGTCTTTCGTGGTTTCGATGGTGCCGAGGCAGAGGCCTGTCGCGTCAAATATCTTGCAGACAACAGGGTCGTTGCCATTGATCATGCTTACTCCGGAGCCTTCTACCACTTTCAGGAGTCCGCTTGCGTCGTGCAGCCCGGTGAAGTCCCAGGCGAGGCCGTCCGGGAGTTCGGGCAACTCTATGTCGGGAGTTCCGGCGAAACTTTCGGTTTTCCAGAGCTGGAACTGATCTCCTATAGCCGGAGCGTATTCCGGATTCATCGAGACGATGACTTTTCCGTCAATGGTCAGATTTCCCTTTACGTCAAGATAGGAGCAGTCGTTACCCTTTCCAGCCATTCGAAGATACAGGCTGAGAGTGCCTCCCTGTGCTATGTTCACATTGCCGGAAGCGAAAATAGGTCCGTAGTGCTGGTCGTTGGAATCGGAATAGTATCCCGGTTCCACTATACCTCCGTCAGCGACGTTTAGGTCGACTATAGTACCGCGGCCTCTAAGCTTGGCAGAACCCTCGATATTAAGCGGAGCCTCGAAGAACTGAACGTTGTAGGGGCTCTTGGATGCTTGCAAAGAAACAGTTCCTTCATTTGCTGTGACACTACTTACCCCCGTCATCTTTCGGCTCATGTAGAGGTCGCAGGCTCCGGTCTTGACGAAAGCGGGATTCCCCTCGAACGCACCCGGGAAGTTTATTGCCTTCTCATCATTGCCGACTGTCACTGTTCCGGTCGTGCTCAGCGTACCTGTTCCCTTTAGGTTGGCGAAAGTGAGGTTGCGGTTGCCTGCGCTGAATGTGACTCCACCGAGTATGTTGAGGCTCGCCTTCGGCATTCCGTAGTTGTTATCCCACAGGAATTCGGGATCATAGGAACTGCGTTTCAGATATCCAGCCGTAAGCTCACCCTCGAACTCCGACCAGTTGCCCTGAAAATAGTTGCGCACGCCGGCTGCGTAGACTGTGAACGAACCTTTTCCGGTGAGGGTGCCTTTATAGTTGCTTCGCGGGTCGCAGTAGAGCGCTCCACGATTGCCTTCCGCCACCACGAAATTGATGGAGTTTGTGCTGTATGATCCCATTGTATTGGGATCGTAGAGCTCGCCCTTGATGAATTCAACCGTCTTGGGAAGCGATACCTGATCGCCTGATTCCGAAGCATTCACTACACCGTCTTCAATGACGAACTTATTCATAGTGTTGCCGTTGCCGAGGTTTAAAGTCCCTTTGCCTCGTTTGTAGAGTGTCTGGCCGAGACCGCTCGCTGTGATACCACTGCTTACCGTCAATGTCACTCCTTCGTCGACTTCTATCGCTGCGTGTCCGGCGGGCATTGTAATCTTCTGCCCGAGCGTTCCGCTTGCGTTGACAGCGAGTGTGGCGCCGTTGCTGATGCTTATCCTGCTGTTTACGTCGGAAAGCGCACCGAGGTCGGTGCCGATGTTGTTGGAGAAGACTCCCGCAGTCAGTTTGCCAGAGTTGATGAATGTGCCTCCGGTATAACTGTTTATATTGCTGATCGTGAGGTTGCCGTCGCCTTCCTTGACGAGTTTCGCGTCGCCTACGATCTGCCCTTCCCCGGAAAGAGTGTAGTCTTTATAGTTGTTGTTGAATGTCACGCTTGCCGGATGCAGGCGTCCTGAGATGACAACATCTGTGTAGGCTGCCGAATCATCGAAAATCACGCTGTCGCCGGGAACGAACACGTCTGTCTCACCGTTGTCGGCGTTGGTAAACGCTTCGGAAGCTCCGAGATCCCAGATGGCGTCTTCGACTCCGGCCCAGGTTTTGGTCCCGGGCTCGTAGGCTGAGAGGTCAAGGTAGAGTCTGCCGTTCTCATATATGAGTTCCTTCTTCATGTCTTCGATGCCTAACAGGATCAGGTCTGATAAGTCTCCTTCGATTACTCCTATTGCTCCGATGTCGTATCGTCCCTGAGGAAGGGTAGAGGTCCCTTCTTCCGGATGAGCCGTGAAGCGGATCACAGGCTGAAGATATTCAGGTCCGTTGGTCCAGTCTTTCTTTTCGATGGTCAGTTTATCTGTGATGATATGGTCGATGTCTTGGTTGAAATGGAAGACGTCAAGTTCCACGATTGATCCAAAACCGAGGGTCACTTGGCTTGCTGACAGAATTCCGGCCTGGGAGTCGATTCCGAGTCTTAGCACGGAACCGTAGTTCATGTCAAGTCCTTGAGGAAGGTCAAGGTTTGAGGTTTCGAGCACACCGAATCTGTTGAGCCAAACAGGACTGTTTGTCAGCTGTCCGTCAAGTTTAAGGGTTCCTGCCCACACTTCGGTCGTTCCGCTGTAAGGATGGTGTCCGGAAGGCAAGACGAGCTTACCGTCGCCCTGCTTTATGAGGCGCATTTCTCCGCCGAAAATTCCGGAAGAAATGGTGTGGGTATAAGTCTGTGTCGTGATGTTGTCGTTGTTGTTATGTCCTTCCACCCATGTCGGGGTGTTAACCGTAAGGATTGAAGGAGCGGCTCCGTTTGAAGCAGAGAGTGTCATGTCGTTGGTCTCACATACGATGACATGCTTTCCGTCGAGAGATGCATCTATGATGCCATTGTCGGATACTTCCGTTCTGCCCGTCATTGTCAGGGGCGCGGGAGGAACAGTTATGTCTTCGAATACGCTCAGCGCGAAACTTACGTGGGGAGGCTGGTTGTAGCCGCACATCTGCCAGTTCATGGCGTTGCGATACTGATGGTCATACCAAAGCGAATAGATGCGGTGCTCGGTCGGTATGTCGGTGGAGTATATTCGGATGTTGTTGTCGCCGTCGCGCATTATGTATTCCTCGCGCCAGTCTCCGAGGATGTCACCCTGGAAGCAGGGTGTTCCCTTTGTGTCGTTGTTGGTCTTGCTTCCTTCGAGCAGCGCAATCCTTCCTTCGCGTGGCTTGTATATTGCGCCTTGTGTGTTCTTTCCGCTGTTGTAGTCAAACGATTCATCGCAGAGGTCGCCATCCCAAAACACACGGAAGTTCTGAGTAATAGATACTGAAGATTTGGAATCGCCGATGATGGCCTTGTGGGAGGCACCGCCGATCAGCGCATCATCTTTTGAGGAAATACCTTCTGCTCCGGGATATTCGTCGATGAAATTACCCATCATGGATCGTCCGTCGTCGTTGCCTCCAGTGGTGCGGTAGTAGATCTTGGAGGTGGTTGCATCGCGGAAGTTGTTGTTTGGGGCGTTCTCGTTGCATGCGAATATCTCCTGTCCGTGTGTGTATGGGTCGAAGTCTCCGCAGTGCTGAGCGTCTCCGTGGCCGAGACCGGTTGTAGAGAGACCATAACCGTTATCGTCGATTACCATAGAGCCATAGACGATTTCATCGCGTCCGTCCCAGTCTACATCAGCTATGCCGAAGTTATGATAACCTTGTCCGAACCAGGGGCCACCGAGATCGTTCCATCTCCAGCGCTCCACGAGCTTATGGTTGACGGGGTCGATGTCATAGGTGATCATCTTGATTTTGGTGTATATTCCGCGCGACAGGAAAAGACTCGGCTTGCGTCCGTCAAGGTATGGGGCAGCGAAGAAGTATTTAGATGAGCGGTGTCCGTATCCGTCGCCCCATTCGTTGTTGACGAGAGTGTCGTATGCGCCTCCGCTAAGTATGCCGTTGGGATTGTTTTCCGGTTCCACGCGAACGAGCGGATAGTCTATGCATTCGTAAGGCTCGCCTGTCTCGCCGTTGGCATAGACAAGATATTCCTTTCCCCAGTGCATGAACCATTGTCCATCGGGCCATGAGTTCCCTCGGTAGTTGATGCTTGCGTCACCGACGGTATATGTCGTGCCGTCTGCCTTATGGATTACAGTTCCGTCAGCAGCGCGGAAGACGACTTCCGCCTTTCCGTCTTGATCCCAGTCGGTTGCGATTATATTGATCTCGTTGTTCTGGAAGTCTCCTATATTGGGACCGAAATTGATCCACCATTTCACGCTTCCGTCCATCTCGAGACATTCGACTACGGTAAATATTCCGTTGTCTCCGTCATGATAGCTCGGAGCCTGGTTGTCATATTTCATTAGAATCTCAAGCTCTCCGTCGCCGTCAACGTCAGCGGCGGTCGCGTCGTTGGGCACGAGTCCGGCTTTTATTTCCGGGGCATGCTGAGGTTTGATGATGGTATAGTTCTTTTCCCAAACCTTCACCGGTTCGCAAGCGTCCGCTTCTACGCCGTTGATGACTGGGCGAATAGTGTAAGTTGCGTCAGGTGTTCCTGAAGTGTCCGTAAAGTTGGATACGTTTAGGGGGGAGTCATTCAGTTTTGTAAATCCCCGATAGATGTTAAAGCGTGTGCCGTCGTCCCATTCGTCGGCATTGATGCGCCATGAGCAGAAGACGCCAGCATCGGTCTTCATTGCTACGAGGCCGCGTCCGAGGGCATCGGTGACCCGCTGGGCGGTCAACGTCGGAGCAATCACCAACGCGCCTCCCAATGCGAGCAGGATTCGTTTGTTCATAATGTCAAGCTTGATTATAGTTCGTTGTTATTGTCAATACGTATAATCGCAAAATTACAACAAATTAACGAAATATACAAGATTCTTTAAGTTAAATTATAATAATAAAAAAGGACGATATAATCGAGCGTCCTAGATAGATTATATTAGATATCGGGATTTATTTTACGATGATCTTCTTGCCGTTGTGGATGTAGAGACCCGGGCGAGT
>JAIDTS010000220.1 GCA_029060585.1 Muribaculaceae bacterium | reverse complement strand
CCGCCGTCTTCGAGCAGTTCCTGCGCGGTAAGAGGTTTCTTACCGTCGCCCTTGTCAAATTTCTTTATCTTTTCGGGATCACCGCTCATAGCGGCGGAAATCTTGTCTTTAGCCTCGAGAAGAAGTGCCTGCGCCTGCTTGCGCTGGGCGTTGACCACTTTCTCTACATTGGGTTTGAACTCATTGAACATCTGGTCGTCACCCTTAGGAATAGGACCTGATATGATCAGAGGTGTACGGGCATCGTCGATCAGCACGGAGTCGGTCTCGTCGACAATAGCGTAATAATGGTCGTCGCGCTGCACAAGATCGGTCAGCTGGGTAGCCATATTGTCACGCAGGTAGTCGAAACCGAACTCATTGTTTGTGCCGAATGTGATATCGCTCCTGTAGGCCTTGCGGCGCTCGGCGGAGTTAGGCTCAGTCTTGTCGATGCAGGCTACGGAGAGACCGTGGAACTCATAGAGCGGACCCATCCATTCCGAGTCACGCTTGGCGAGATAATCATTGACGGTCACCACATGCACGCCTTCGCCGGTAAGCGCGTTGAGGAACACAGGAAGCGTGGCCACCAGGGTCTTACCCTCACCGGTAGCCATCTCTGCGATATTATTGGAAGTCTTGTCGCCCTGAAGAACACCATGGAGCACCATGCCGCCGATAAGCTGCACATCGTAGTGCACCATGTCCCACTTCATCTCATTGCCGCCTGCTATCCAGGAGGTCTTGTAGATGGCCTTGTCGCCGTCTATGCTGACGAAATCTTTTCCCTCAGCCGCAAGCTCGCGGTCGAAATCGCTCGCATTCACCTCAATGGTATCGTTGGATGCAAAGCGGCGGGCGGTCTCCTTGATGACGGCAAACACCTCGGGAAGAGCCGCGTCGAGTTTGCGGGCATACATCTTGTACATCTCCTCCTTCAGATTGTCGATCTCTTTCCAGTAGGGCTCGCGCTTGTCGAATTCCATCGTCTCGATCTGAGTCCTGATTTCCGCCATCTTGTCCTTGTAGGTCTTGGCTTCCCCGCGGATATCATCGCGGATTACGTTTATTCTATCGCGAAGCTCGTCGTTTGAGATGTCGCGGATCTGCTCGGAAATCGGATTGATCTCCTTCTGAAGGCGATTCCAGAGAGGACGCACTGCGCGTTCGCTCTGATCGCCGAATATTGATTTTAGTATATTGCTGAATCCCATTTTCAATGAGAATTTAAATTATAATCAGTTTTAAAGCGCAAAGATAGTAAAAATAATGCATAATTCATAATTCATAATGCATAATTTTAGAAGACGAGGGGCTTGTCGGCGGCGCCGTTGGGACTCCGGATGCGCATCACCGAGCTTAGGGTGGGCGCAATGGCCGAGGCGTTGACCTCTCCGTTCTCGATTCTGACCGGAACTCCCGGCCCCATTATGAAGGCGGGTGTAGCGGGATTACCCTCCCTTACCTGCCATGTAATGACGGGCAGGCGCACGTCGTCGTTGACAGTCCATCCGGGAGCGAATTCAAGACGCAGGTCGCCCGCACTCTTTGGGTCGAGACCCCTTCCTATCCTCCTGAGGTCTGGGGTGGTCTCCCCTACTATATCAGTCAGAGACTTCACATCTGCCACACCGCTCATCATGACCACGAAATCGCGGGCGTCCCGGCTCACCTCGGTAGGATCAAGCCCCTTGCGCTCAAGGGTCGAGTGGTCGAGATAGATCATGTTGCGGAAACTGCCGTCAACATACTGATCGTTGCCGTGCTTGGCACTGAGATAAGAGTTGAGAAGAGACACGGCTCTCTTCATTGAGAATGTGCCGGTAGGAATACGGTAGCGAGGCTCGTCTTCCGCCGACTCATCGAAATATCCGGTAGAGACAAGAAAAACGAGTGTGTTTTCCAGTCCGATGTTTTCCTTGATCGCACCAAGCAGACGTTCCAGCTGGCTGTCGAGACGCAGATAGCTGTCCTGCATCTCAAGACGCATGTCTCCGTCCACTCCGTATTTGAAAGGAGCTACGGTGTATCCTATGTTGAGCATATCGATGACGTCGTCTCTCTGGCCGAGCTGAAGGCTCTTGATATAGTCGATTGCGATATCGGTCACTTCCGTATTGACGAGCGCCGACGCCTTATATTTCACATATCTGTCGCTGCTCTTCTTCGGAAAGGCGTGCCGAAAAGGAAAGTATTTCTTCTGTGGAGGCACTCCATGATAAGAGTCAAGTGAATTGCTCGGGGTCCACACCATGGTGTCGAGCCGTTCTGCGAGAGGAATCTGATAGTTGCGCTGGCTAATAGCGCTGGGCACTTCCTTGTAATAGGTGGTAGTAGCCCATTTGCCGGTCTCGTCGGAAATCCAGAACGCACTCGATCCTCCGTGGCCGGCCATTATGATGGCCTGCATAGGATCGGGAGCGATGCTATAGATGGATCCGAGACCGGCTCCATCTACCGCCAGTTCGTCGCTGATCGTCGATAGTCTCAACGCAGCCGGACTGTAGGTCTCGTTGGTGAAGTTGCCAAGTGTCGACGGATCATGTAAGACCGGAAGAGGGAATTTTGTAGCCGGATCATACACCTTCGCAGCCGGTATACCCGATGCGGACGGGTAATTGCCTGTATATACGATAGCGGTGGAACTGACAATGTCAAGGTCGCTGACATTGTAATCCACATTCTTCAGATAGAGCCCGCGGTTCTTTAGAAGGTTGAAACCATCCTTGCCGAAGCGCGAGCTGAGAAAATCTATGTAGTCGGTACGGAGCTGGTCTACCATAATTCCGACCACAAGTCGGGGTCTGGTTGGATCAGCCATCGCTACCGTCGAGATACCGACGAGGCCGCACAGTACGGATGTCAGCAGTCTATTCATTTGGTTGTGGGTTGTTGGGTTGTGAGGTTATGGTGGGATGAGGAAAGAAAAATGGTGAGCGTGAGAGGGATTATGCAGAGAAGCATCGGCCAGATAGCTGGATTGGCGGCCTGGCTTACAAGAGGCGTCCACCACAGGAGTACGAGTCCGACAGCCATGGCCGCATCATACGCTGCGATGACAGCTACGGGCATCTTCCATGACTTCCACCAGATTCCAGCCGCTATGACGAGCTGTAGCGGATTGAGCCAGAGAAGAAGTATATTGGGCGACGTAGCCTCATGCTCCGAGCAGAAGACGAGGAAGGCCACTATGCACCCCGCCACTCCGGCAGTCAGGAAATAGAGTGATATCCACCATCGCCAGAGACGCTTCCTTAAAAGATAGGCAAAAAGCGTGCCAAGACTCAGCAGAAGCATGGCGATTCCTACGGCCATCGGTGTTCGCCACCAAGGCGTCGGAGGAAGAGTAGCGTCTACATATCCTGGAAAAATGATATTTGTAGCCTTGACCAGAGACCTGCCTCCTATCGTCGCGGCCGCCAGTTTATCGGCCAGGACCGGGGGAGCGAAAGTATCCTCGTCCTTATCGAGAGGATAGTCGAGTCCGCTTCCCAGCACAAGGTCGATGCCGAACTGATACCATGGATAGTTTCTGTGGAAATGCCTCATCTCTGAGCGGAAAGTAGGGTAGTAAAGGGTGTCGGGGAGATGGATATCGCGGCCGGCGGCCTCCCTTACGCGTTTCCACGGCCGAGTGGCGCAGTTGTCGCGCACATAGTTGTATCTGTAGATTCTGTTCTCCGGAAGCGACTCGGTCTGAAGCAACGCGCGAAGCTGTCGCGCCTCTTCCTGCGTAAGGTCGAGCACCTGCTCCTTGACCGTGGAGCCTCGCCTGATATACGCCGGCATAAATCGCTCGAACTGATAGCCATAGACCATGTAGTCGGTCTCCCCCTTACAGAAGCGGTAGATGAAATTAGGGGAGGTGAAATCAAAGATACCGTAGTTCCAGACTGAGTCCATCTCCGCGCTGCGGATGCGTATGGCCGCATGGCCGCACAGCTCATAGACGTCAGGGCCGGGAGCACAAGTCACTATACTTACAGTAAGGTCTTCCCCGCCGGGATGATCGGCAGGGAAGACTGTATCGGTCCTCTCCTGGGCTTTCACGCCGCAGGAGAGGTAGAGAATCATTATCAGTATCCTTAAAATGCGGTTCATTCCTTAGAATTCGCAGTTGTTCGGATAGCGGGGGAATGGAATTACGTCGCGGATGTTCTGCATGCCGGTGACGAATAGGATCAGGCGCTCGAAACCGAGGCCGAAACCGCTGTGGGGTACAGTGCCGAACTTGCGGGTATCCAGATACCAGTCCATTCCCTCCAGGCCTTGGTCGGCCATGCGCTGTTTGAGTTTGTCGTAGTTTTCCTCCCTTTGGCTTCCTCCGATGATCTCGCCGATCTTCGGGAAGAGGACATCCATAGCGCGAACGGTTTTGCCGTCGTCGTTGAGCTTCATGTAGAAGGCCTTGATTTCCTTCGGATAATCGGTAAGGATAACCGGCTTCTTGAAGTGCTGCTCTACGAGGTAGCGCTCATGCTCCGAAGCAAGGTCGACGCCCCAGTATACCGGGAACTCGAATTTCTTGCCGCTTTCCTCAAGAATCTTGATGCCCTCGGTGTAGGGAAGGCGGACGAAGTCATTGTTGACCACAAAATTCAGACGGTCAATAAGTTCCTTGTCGAAATGCTCGTTGAGGAACTCAATGTCATCCTTGCAGTGCTCAAGGGCATATTTGATGCAATATTTGATGAATTCCTCTGCAAGGTCCATATTTTCTTCTATCTCGTAGAATGCCATTTCAGGCTCGATCATCCAGAATTCCGAGAGGTGGCGGGGCGTATTCGAATTCTCTGCTCGGAAAGTCGGGCCGAAGGTATAGATGCATCCCAGAGCCGTGGCTCCGAGCTCTCCCTCGAGCTGGCCGCTGACTGTAAGCGACGCCATCTTTCCGAAGAAGTCCTGGCTGTAGTCGGTCTTGCCGTCCTCTGTCTTGGGGAGGTCGTCGAGAGGAAGGGTTGTCACCTGGAACTGTGCACCGGCTCCCTCGCAGTCTGAAGCCGTGATGAGCGGAGTGTGGAAATAGTAGAATCCCTTGTCGTTGAAAAACTTATGTATTGCATAAGCCAGGGCATGGCGAATACGGAGCACGGCGCCGAAGGTATTGGTGCGCGGGCGCAGATGGGCTATCTCGCGGAGGAACTCCAGAGAGTGTCCTTTTTTCTGCAGGGGATACTCAGCGACGTCGGCCTTGCCGTAGATCTCTATCTCGCCGGCCTGCACCTCGATCGCCTGTCCCTTTCCCTGCGAAGCTACGGCCTGTCCTTGCACGTGGATGGAGGCTCCTGTCGTAATGTCTTTCAGCGAATCCTCGGGAATTTTGGCGAAATCTACGACGATCTGCACGTTCTTTATAGATGATCCGTCGTTGAGAGCGATGAAGGCCACGTTCTTGTTGCCGCGGCGTGAGCGCACCCAACCCTTTACATCCACTTCTGTGCCCATATATTTCTCAGGGTCGGAGAGGAGGGCCTTGACGGTCGTTCGTTTGATGTTCTGCATAATTATTCTTTTGGAGTTAAAGACCTTAAGGTCATTAGGGGTGTGATTATTCGAAGGATCCCATGCGTAGGAAGTTCACTTCCTCCTGTGTCAGATATCTCCAGCGGCCGCGCGGGAGGTTCTTCTTTGTGAGGCCTGCGAAATAGACGCGGTCGAGCTTCGTCACTCGGTAGCCGAGGTGCTCGAATATACGGCGTACGATACGGTTGCGTCCGCTGTGAATCTCGATACCGGCCTGATTGCGGTCTGTGTCGTTGGCATATGAGATTGCGTCGGCGTGGATCTCGCCGTCTTCAAGCTGGATGCCGTCCGCGATGCGCTGCATGTCTTCCTCGGAAATGTCCTTGTCGGTCCAGACGTGATAGATCTTCTTCTTGACGAATTTCGGGTGAGTGAGCTTCGATGCGAGCTCTCCGTCGTTGGTCAGGAGAAGCACACCTGTAGTGTTGCGGTCGAGGCGGCCTACGGGATAAATGCGTTCGCGGCATGCGCCTTTCACAACGTCGAGCACTGTCATTCGTCCGTTGGGATCATCGCTTGTGGTCACGCAGTCCTTGGGTTTGTTGAGAAGAACGTAGCACTTGCGTTCGGGAGTGACAACCTTATCCTCGCATTTCACCACATCGTCGCGGTTGATCTTGGTGCCGAGTTCCGTCACTACCACGTCGTTGACCGTCACAAGTCCGGCTGCGATCTTCTCGTCTGCTTCGCGACGCGAGCAGATGCCTGAGTTGGCCATGAATTTATTGAGGCGGATCGGTTCGTTCGGATCGATGTCGTCAATGATATAGTCGATCTGGCGGGGACGCGGAGTGAACTTCATGCCCGGCTTCTGATTCTTCTGGAATCCACCCTGCTGACGTTTCTGATATCCACCCTGCTGACTACCCGGACGGTTGTAGCCACCCTGCTGACGGTTCTGGTAGCCGCCCTGGTTGCCGCCCTGCCGGTTGTAGCCCACCTGATGCCGGTGCGGATGGGGTCCCTGGAAGCGC
>JAIDTS010000022.1 GCA_029060585.1 Muribaculaceae bacterium | reverse complement strand
GTCTCAGATACGATTCTTCTTATCTCGTTGATTTGAGAGTCCTCGTTCCAGAGCATATGCGAGAAAAGAAGAAGGTCGCTGTAGTCTACCCTTTCGCGGCCGTTGAGCCATGCTGAGGTGCGCAGTATGTCTGTGCATTTTTTCCATCTTCTGTCAGATATGTAGTAAATGGAATTTTCTTCCGGTATTTCCCCGGTATCCCGGTCTATGGCATTGGCCTTGGCGTGCATTTTGTCGTGAAGCGTCACTATGCAGTCAAGTATGTTTTCAGGAAGTTCCACGCGGCTGCTATTCAAACGTGTTTCTTCATATTCTTCATGGGTGAAAGGAGTGAAGTCACTTTTGCATTCAGACTCCGCATCCATCTTGAGAAGACGCTTGAAGTTTTCCGCGTTTTCTATCGGCTCCACGATATAGCGGATCAGGAAACGGTCCCATAGGGCTTCCAGACCTTCATCCTTGGCGGGAAGCTCGTTGGAGGCAGCTATGATGCCTTTGAGCGGAAGCCGCGTCTCTCGGTTCCCGTTCAGGAAGATCTTTTCATTCAGCACTGTGAGAAGAGCGTTCTGGATAGCCGGTCCCGCCTTCCAGATCTCATCGAGAAATACTACCTCGGCCTCAGGCAGAAATCCCGACGTCACTCTTTCATATCGGTCTTCATCTTTGAGTTTGGAGATGCTCACTGGGCCGAAGATTTCATCCGGAGTTGAGAAACGCGACATCAGATACTCGAATACGCTCGCTCCCTCGAAAGCGCTCTTAAGGCGCCGGGCGATCATTGACTTTCCTACTCCCGGCAGACCTAAGAGGAATATGCTCTCGCCGGCCATGGCGCTGAGAAGACTGAGGGCGAGTGGCTCATCGCGTTCCAGTGTCCCGTGCCTCATGCCTTCGAGGATTTGAATCGTCTTGACCCTAAATCTATTCACTTTATTCTCATTTTATAACACACACAGCCTACTTCATTCGCTTCAGTATATTGTAGCTTGGCAGCACTCCGAGCTCTCCGGCGCGCGATAGATCTACGAATGCTTCGTTCTTTTTCCCCGACGATAGATGGCAGAGACCTCTGTTGTAGTATGCGGCTCCGAATTCCGGATCGAGTTCGATTGCCTTTGTGAAGCACTGGGCCGCGGCCCCGTAGTCTCGTTGGTTATAGAGTATATATCCTTTATTGAACCATGCGTGGATGATGCGAGGGTCAAGTCGAGTGGCTGTATCGAAGTCGGAGGCAGCCATCGCTATTCCCTGCATGGCAAGTCGTTGGTCTTCCAGCATTCTCGCTTCCTCATAGCGTGCTACCCCGCGGGCGATGTAGGCTATGGTGAATTCAGGATTTTTCTCTATTATTTTGTCGAAGTCCTCGATAGCTGCCCTATAGTTCTTCAGCATTGAATAGGCAACCCCTCTTGCAAGCAGATCGGCAGGTCTTACGTTTGTTCCGCTGCTTGCGATTACGGAGGTATAGTTGTCGGCCAACTTGAATAGCATGTCGTAATCTTCATCGCTCAGTCCCGACTGCATGGGTGAAAGATAGATGGTCCTCGTGATGTATCTTCCTCGGTTGAATGCCTCCAGTGCCTGGAAATAATTGGTTACTCCGCCGAGTGATTTTGGAGACGGATTGAACGAAAGTGTATACAGTGGTTCAGGCTCGGCATTGACGTTTCTATCCTGGACGCGTCCCTTTATCCTTTCGTTAAACGAAAGCTCTATCTGCGGAATCTCCTGCATCGTGACGAGCTGGTTGAAACGGTTCATTACTTCGTTCTCGTCCTCTTCTTCCTCTCCGTCAGGTGTGCGGTTGGAGTTTTTGGGTGTCCCGGCGGCGATCGTCGGTCTGTCCAGAGGATTGCTTTCAGGATTTGCTACGTATTTACGCACGAGGTTTTCCGCATAATTAACATTGGCTCCTACAGCCTTAAGGTTGCCGAGATTTCTTTCAGCCTCTGCGATGGCATAATACACTGGATAGAAATTCGGATATCTCTTCGCTATGCTTTTGAAGTCGGCGAGCGCCTCTCTGTATTCCCCGGCCTCGAGTTCTACGAGTCCACGGTTATATAGGGCATGGAAGTTCTGCGGGTTCAGTCCTAAGACCGACGTGAAGTCCTGCTTGGCGTTGATAAGGTCTTTGACCTCGAAGCGGAGAAGAGCGCGGTTGAAGAGGGCTGCTATATTGTTGGGGTCAAGCTGAAGAGCGAAATTATAGTCCGACATTGCTCCCAGATAGTTGTCAGTGTTATATCTTACATACGCTCGGTTTATGTAGAATCCGGGTTCTTCTGGATATAGCTTCACTGCTTCGTCCATGTCCGCGAGTGCCACATCCCAGTTGCCTCGGCTGCTCTCAATGTCGGCTCTGATCAGATAAGGATTGATCATGGCTCTGTTGAGCTTGATGGCCTTTTCCACATCGTCAAGGGCTGCCACCGTATCTTCCCTCTGGAGATACAGGGATGCTCGTGCGGCATAGCCCTCCTCAAACCTTGGATAAAGCCTCAGCAGGGTGTTCATCGTCTCGAGTGCCTCGTCGTTTTTCTTCATGGTTGTTTGCGCCACTCCCTTGTAGAAAAGGAAATAGCGGTCGGTGGGATCATGTTTCAGTCCTTCGTTATAGTCCTCGATGGCGAGTGAGTCGAGACCAAGATGCTGACGAGCGAAGCCTCGCAGCTTGTAGGCTTCGGTCTTAAACTTATTTCTTTTCAATGCTTCCGTACAGTCATACTCAGCTCCCTTGTAATCTTCAAGGCTCATTTTCGCAAGTCCCCTGAGGAAGTACGGATCCGCGAGATAAGGTTTCGCCTTGATGGCCTGGTTGAAATATTGTATGGCGAGCATATAGTCGTCCATCGAGAGGACGTTCCTTCCGATAGTGATCACCTGCTCTGCGTTAATCTGGGCCTCGGCAGATGCAGTGGCAGTTAGGCATATTAGGGCGAGAAAGTATCTGCGTATCCGTTTCATACGGCAAATTTACTAATATTTTCTGAATTATGCAAACCCGATATATACCATATATGTTGTATCTAATGACAGAAGTAAATTAAAAACTATGAATTTTGCATAAAAATTATGCATTGAAACGTGCATTGTGAATTATGCATTATGCATTGATAAAAATATTATGGAAAAACAGACTATAGTGATAATCGGAGGCGGTTTTGCTGGTATGAATCTTGCCAAGCGCCTCGACAGAAAGAAATATCAGGTGAAGGTCATCGATCGCAACAACTACCATTCATTTCCTCCTCTGTTTTATCAGATAGCTTCTTCGGCACTTGATGTGCCGAGCATCTCTTTCCCTTTCAGAAG
>JAIDTS010000219.1 GCA_029060585.1 Muribaculaceae bacterium | reverse complement strand
CTCTACGTTCCGCAGTTTGACGTCTACGGTCCGGTGAAAGTCAGCAAGGATGCCTCCTATTTCAAGGATATGGGCTCCTCCAATATGCAGCTTCTCATCCGCGAGTCGCTGACGCAACTCCATGACGCGGGGGAAATTGATTTCTCTAATTACGACCTTGACGAGGACGGTGTGGTAGATACTGTTTTCTTCTACTACGCCGGCTACGGCAGCGCAGACTCCGAGACCGAGACCATATGGCCTCATCAGTATGACTACCGCTATTTCAGCTCTTTCGGTTCGGCTGCACTTCGGTTTGACGGAAAGAAGGTAGGCCCCTACGCCTGCGCCAACGAGCTTAAGGGATGGAATCCCAAAACAGGCCGGCTGCCTTGGAAAGACGGGTCGACTCCATGGGTAGACGGTATCGGCACGTTCGTGCATGAATATGGTCATGTGCTCGGACTCCCGGACCTCTATGATGTCAACTACGAACCCGACGTCGTGGTCGAGACTCCCGGGGCGTGGAGCGTGATGGCTGAAGGTTGCTACAGTCTCGACGGATGTGTCCCCCCCCTTTATTCTTCCTACGAACAGTGGCTATGCCGCTGGATGGAATTCACCGAGGCGGAGGATGCTACTGTCTATGACCTCCCCGCTCTCGGACGGGAAGGATCGAAGGCTTTGAGGATTGGAATCCCGAAGAATGAGGACGGCTCTGCCATCGAGAATGAGTATTTCATTGTGGAGGCTCGCGACCGTTCCGGCTGGGACCTTAGCTTTCCCGAATCCGGCCTGCTGATATGGCGTGTCAATTATAGCAAGAACAACTGGGTCAACAATACAGTCAATTCCAAGAATGGCAGCAATGTGGTTGTCCACTGCGCCAATGGTCTCGCCGCTCCTATTTTTACTGAAGGTGTGATATTCCCCGGCTCATCTGCCGAGCTTGTTCCTTCTAAGGAGTATGAATTCTGGAAATCGCCTATTATCACTTCTATCGCATATGATAATGTAGCCAAGTGCGGCCATATGGAGTATAATGTCTACGCTGAGGCACCCTCCGGAGCCCCACTGCTTCACGACAATCCCTATGCCGACGAAAGCGGTGCCCGCAATTTCACGCTTGAATGGGATCCGCTGGAAGATGCCGACTCTTATCTCTTGACTATCAAACGTGTGAGCAACGGAAGAGTACTCGGCGATTACGATGAGTTTGACGTAGGTAGTGTTACCTCGTTTAAGGTTGAAAGCGTGCCTATCGCGTATTGGAGCAACGAGCTTGAGGCCTATGTCCGAGCCGTAAAGGGTATTCCCTCCACTGATATTTCCAATATCGTGAGGTTTGTGCCTAAGTCTCTTGAGCAGGGTAGTGCCGTAGACGGCATTGAATCTGAAGAGGAGTTGATATCTGGCGGAGTAGGATGCATATATGCTCCTGAAGATGCCCAGGTGTTCGACCTTGCAGGTAAGCGCCTCGCTAAGGACGGTCTTGCTCCTGGAGCCTATATAGTGGTCTGCGGCTCCCGCACACTCAAAGTATTGGTCCGCTGATCCTGATCCCATATTGAGCCGTCGTGCCTTACTGCTTAGCCAATGTAAGGACGGTTTTAGACCGTCCAGAAGATAGGAAGGGAGAGCTCTTGCTCTCCCTTCACCCGTCAAGAGGTTGCTGAGAATAAAAAAAATCCATAACTGTCATTTTGATACCGTCATCCAATAATTTCGACTTCAGATATGATGTTGGTTTCGTCTTTGACGTTGATGATGGCTTAATATATGTCAAATTTCCATTTTGGCTGCCGTTTTAACTTTTAATTGTATGCTTTTTAACATATTATTATTTGTTTTTAACTAAAAAAGTAGGGCAAAATTTTCTTAAATTCAAATGTTTTTTTGTATCTTTGCAGAATGAAACTTTAGCGGAGGCTTGTCCTGCGCTTGGTTGATGCGCCCTGATTGATGTTCGGGACGCTTGATGACAACAACGAATAATTCAATTTTTTTCAGCCCTTCCCTTTGTGCTTAAGGGAATTTGGCTCAAACAAAGTACCACATTTTCGGAACGTACAATGAAAAAGAAACTAATTCTCCTGTCCCTTAGCCTGCTCATGGCTATTGGTATGTATGCCGATATCGTGGTCACGGGTACTGTCACTCTCAAGGAAGAACCCGATGAACCTGCGATCGGTGCTACGGTGATGATTAAGGGCAAGCCCAAAACAACCGTCCCCGTAGACATGGAAGGTAATTTCAAGATTACCGTGCCTAATGAAAAAACTATTATCCAGGTCTCTTATGTAGGATGCAAGACTGCCGAGGTGAAGGCCTCGACTCAGCCTTTGAAGATAGAACTCGTGTCCGACGCCACGCAGCTCGGCGAGGTGGTCGTGACCGGTATGGGTACTGTCGACCGCCGTATGTTTACAGGTTCTGCTACCAAGATCGACGCTGATAAGACCCACCTCTCCGGTGTCGCTGACGTATCTCGCTCTCTCGATGGCCGTGTGGCCGGCGTGCAGATGCAGAACGTGTCCGGCACTTTCGGTACGGCTCCCAAGATTCGCGTCCGTGGTGCTACTTCAATCTACGGTACTAATAAGCCCCTCTGGGTGGTAGACGGTGTGATCCTCGAGGATAACGTCGAGCTCGATTCCGACGACCTTTCTTCCGGTAACGCCGAGACCCTGATCGCTTCCGCTATCGCGGGCCTCAACGCCGACGATATCGAGTCGTTCCAGGTGCTCAAGGATGGTTCCGCCACCTCTATATATGGTGCGCGCGCAATGGCGGGCGTGATTGTCGTGACCACCAAGCAGGGTCGCTCCGGTCATACCAGCATCAACTATACCGGCGAGCTTACCTACCGACTCAAGCCAAACTACCGCAACTTCAATATCGCAAACTCCCAGGAGCAGATGGGTATCTACAAGGAGATGGAGGAGAAGGGATGGCTCTCTTTCGCTTCTCTCGCAAACTCATCCAACTCGGGCGTCTACGGCACGATGTATAAGCTCATCAATACCTATGATCCCGAGACCGGAAAGTTCGGCCTCGCAAATACCGAGTCGGCTAAGAACGCTTACCTCCGCGAGGCTGAGTTCCGCAATACAGACTGGTTCGACCTCCTGTTCAAGAACACCGTGATGCAGAACCATGCCGTCAGCATCTCCGGTGGTACTGACAAGGGGCAGTTCTATACCTCGTTCTCCTATATGGGCGACGACGGCTGGTATCGCTCCTCCGACGTGTCACGCTACACTTTCAACGCCAACGCGTCCTACAATCTGTCGCGCACGCTGAAGGTGAAGATCCTTACTTCCGACAGCTATCGCCATCAGAAGGCGCCCGGCACACTCTCGCAGGAGCCGGATGTGGTCTCAGGTGCCGTCAACCGTTCGTTTGACATCAACCCCTATTCGTATGCGCTCAATACTGCGCGTACGACCGATCCCTACGCTATCCAGACACGTAACTACGCTGATTTCAATATCTTCAAGGAACTTGACAACAACTACATCGACGTCAACATGATGGACCTCAAGTTCCAGGGCGAGCTTACATGGAAACCGATCACCGGTCTCACCCTTATGGCTCTCGGAAGCTTCCGCCGCAGCGCGACAAACCAGAACCATTATATTATGGACGACTCCAATAT
>JAIDTS010000218.1 GCA_029060585.1 Muribaculaceae bacterium | reverse complement strand
TGGTAGGAGTAGCACGAGGCAAGAAACAATATGACAAGCGCCAGGCAATAAAGGAGCGTGAAGACAAGCGAATCCTTGACCGCATGATGAAAAAATAATGGAAAGTTCCAATGACAAGGAGACTCGAACTTCTCGCACCTGCCGGGAATCCGGACATCGCCATCGAGGCTATACTCCATGGGGCTGACGCGGTCTATATGGGAGCCTCGAGCCATGGAGCGCGCAGGAACGCCGCCAATTCGATCGACGACGTGAAGCGTGTCGTAGATTTCGCCCATATATTCAGAGCCAGAGTCTATGTCACTGTCAATACGCTGGTATATGACAATGAGATAAAGAAGGTAGAGAGACTTATAGAGGATCTGTATCATGTTGGCGTGGATGCCATCATCGTCCAGGATATGGGTATATTAAGAATGGACATTCCCCCCATCGAGCTACACGCAAGCACACAATGCGACATCCGAACTCCTGAAAAAGCACGATTTCTACAGGATGTAGGATTCAGCCAGCTTGTACTTCCCAGAGAGCTAACCCTCGAAGAAATCCACAAAATGTCGGAAGCCGTAGACATTCCTCTGGAATCGTTCGTACACGGCGCGCTGTGCGTAAGTTATTCAGGACGCTGCCATGCAAGTCTCGCCACATGCGGGAGAAGCGCCAACAGGGGAGAATGCGCTCAGCTTTGCAGGCTTCCCTATACACTCAAAGACTCCAAAGGGAAAACAATCTGCAAGGATAAGCATCTACTATCACTTAGGGATCTCAACACAATCGATATACTTCCTCAGCTGATCAACGCAGGGGTGTCGAGTTTCAAGATAGAAGGGCGTCTGAAAGAAGTCTCCTATGTCAAAAACACAGTAGCTTCCTACCGAAAAGCGATAGATGCCTTCATTAATGACCATAAGGAGGGTTTCGAACGCAGCAGCTTCGGCCAATCCGAAGTAACTTTCACTCCCAATCTGTCGAAATCGTTCAACCGGGGGTTCACACACTATTTCATCGAGAGAAGGAGACCGCAGGGAATCATCTCGCCGGACACTCCAAAATCGCTTGGTGAAGAGATTGAAGACCTAAAGAAACTAAACAACGGCGACGGCATCAGTTTCTTCGACGCTCAGGGAACTATACAGG
>JAIDTS010000217.1 GCA_029060585.1 Muribaculaceae bacterium | reverse complement strand
GTCAAGCTCTCTAACTGCAACGAATCATGGGTGCTTGTATATGACTATGCACCATACGCTGGGGCTTCTTCCAACTCTCCCAGAACAAGGGAGATTGCAGCCCGGTGTCACCTGGTGAAGGCAGTAAAGGCAGAGGCAGAGGGAAACATCCCCTTCTCAAATTACACAAAGGCAAATATCGGAAATCTGCCGACAGGCACATATGTGGTGATTCCAAGTGCCACCCCCGATGCAAAGGGTATATATTCCACTATTCTCAACGACTCATGGCGCGAACCTTTTACGGTAAGCGACATAAGCGTCATGAGCCTAAAGACTCCCGACGCCAGGACACGCATTTATGTAGTAGACGGAACGAACGGCCACCCGATAGAGGGCGCTCAGGTGAAAGTATACTCTCGCAATAGCTATTCAACTCCACGCAGTCTCGTAAGCACTCTTACCACCGGCAAAGACGGCAGCGTCACTATCTCTGAGCAACGATTTGAAATAGAGGCTACTTATAACGGGTCAAAGTGGAAAAGTGATTCAAGATATTACAATTCTACAGCTCAAAGTGATACTACCGAGAGGAAACATGTGCAGATTCTGGCGGAGCGCGCTTTATGCCATCCCGGTGATAGCGTGAAGGCCGTCGTTGTGGCTTACAGTAGCAGAGAGAAGCGAATGTTTATTAACGAAGGAATGGCCCTCGATTTGATACTCCGAGATGCTAACGGCAAGGATGTAGTGACGAAGTCGGTGGTGACCGACCGTTTCGGTCGTGCTGTGGTTGATTTCGAATTGCCTGAGCAGGGTCTTCTCGGAAACTGGCAGCTTTATGCATATGATTCAGACAAGAAATGGTTAGGATCCACATCTATTCAGGTTGCTGATTATATAGCTCCTACTTTCTTCATTACTTCTGAACAGTCCGATGAGGATGTGAATCCGGGAGATGTCGTGACTCTGAAAGGTCAGGTGATGACTTATTCCGGGATGCCCGTAGGAGGTGCTACTGTACGCTACAGCGTTACATATACACCTCCCATGCGATGGTTCGCGACCGGATTCGCCACCTATGATGCTTCCGTAGTGGCAGATGCCGAAGGAAAGTATATTATCGAGCTCCCCACAGCCAATCTCAAAGGCACTCAATTCGAGCGTGGTATATTCTCGGTGCAGCTTTCCGCCACCTCGCCCGCCGGAGAGTCACAGAATGGACCTTCTGAACGTTTCGCCGTCGGAAAGGAATACCATATCTATCCCGCGCAGTCTAATTTGAAAATAAATGTATCCAAGGGAGAAAAGGATATAATAGTTAATGTCACAGACATGCTCGGACGTAAGGTTAAGAAAGAGGTTTTCTATGAACTGTCTGACTCTAAGACATTCGAGACAGTAGACAGTGGATATTTTACAGCTCCTGTTCTTCGTCTCCCTCTTGCCGATCTTCCATCTGCTGCCTACGATATAGACTTCTATCTAAAGGATGATGACTATGTGACAGCTGAAATGGACTTAGTGACATGGCGCGACACCGACAGCTCAGCGCCGGCCGGTACAAGACTATGGGTGCCCGAATGCGATATCATTGCGGAAGGGAACAAGTCTGTCGTCTCCGTTACTGTAGGAAGCGGAGTCGCGGATAGGTGGATTCCCGCGGTGCTTTCGTCTGATGAAGAAATTCTGTCTACAGAATGGTTGCATGTTGAGAAGGACAATGTCAAGGTTCCCGTGAAGGTTCCTTCAGGCTATGGAAAATATGTCCTCAATCTCAACTGGATGTCTGAACTTGATACGGAAATGACAAATGTCAATATTCTTCCGGCTTCTTATGAAGAGAAACTGAACGTAACGACAGAATCTTTCCGTAATAAGGTGGTGGCTGGCGATAAGGAGAAATGGTCGTTCCGATTCTTCAGAAAGTCTTCCGATGCGGCGGATATTCCGGCTATGGCCGTCATGACAGATGCGTCTCTCAACGCAATCACTCCCTTCAATTGGATTTTCTCGCCAAACCAGGGAATGTACGGATCTTTCTATTCGATGAGGCAATCATTCAACTCATCCCGTTACATTCACTATACGCTCAGGAAAACCGACTATCTTCCCTATTCGCCTCTCGTATTGCCGGCAATTGACAATTACGGACAGGGATGGGGGCTAGATCGATATGCCGAACACATCGTCATGGGTTATGGAACCATGCGGAAGTCAAGGGCTTTTTCTGCAGCGTCAGTGCAGACCACTTCTGCTGTCGCTTATGTAGATGATGTGAAAAACGAAGTCATGGATATGGAGGAGGAAGTAGCTGATGAAGTAGTGCTCAGAGAACCAGAAGCCGCCGTTACCAATGGTATTGCAGCTGTTAATGCCGATGGAGCATCCGAAGCCGAAGATACCCCGGATCTCCGCGAGACGGAATGCCCCGTTGCGTTCTTCATGCCTGAGCTCGTTTCCGATAATAAAGGAATCTTAGACATCAACTTCATCGTTCCGAACTTTAATACGACTTGGGCATTTCAACTTATTGGCTACGATAACGAGATGCAGACAGCGAAGGTTGCGCTTGAGGCTGTGGCCTCGAAACCGATTATGGTCTCGACCCACGCTCCCCGCTTCGTGCGTACTGGCGATGCCATCGAACTGACAGCTACTGTCTTCAATAATTCGGATGCCGTATGTTCGCCACATTGTCGTTTCGAACTCGTCGACCTGATATCCGGTAGGACTGTCGCGGCTAAGAACTTCACGCCGGAGTCGATTGAGGTTGCTTCAAGCCGCCTGCTTGAGATGCGCTGGGATGTGCCATCAGACGTTTCGGCGGTCGGATTCCGCGCCTACGCGGAAGCTGATGGTCATCGCGACGGCGAGCAGGCTCTCGTGCCTGTCATCCCTGCATCATCTCCCATAGTGGAGTCCACTCCCTTCTGGCTCGTTCCCGGTGGAAGCAAAATGGAGGTAAAGCTCCCGAAATTCAAGGCCACAGATCAGGTGACACTGCAGTATTGCGACAATCCCGCCTGGTATTGTATCTCGGCCCTGCCTGATATAGTGAAACCTGAGTCAAAAAGCGTGACTGCTAAGGTAAAGGCTCTATTCGGCAACACCATAGCCTACAATCTGATCTCAACTCGTCCCGGTCTTAGGAGCGGTCTTGAGACGCTTCTAAGCGATAAGGATTTAGAGTTTGCTGCTCTAAAGAGTAATCTTGAGAAGGACGGCAACCTGAAGATAACCCAGCTTTCCAATACCCCATGGGTGAATAGCGCCGAGTCTGAGACTCTGCGTATGTCACGTCTCGGCTCGCTTCTTGACGATGCTGAGGCCAAAAAGACTATTAATGAAATACTCGATGATGTCCGCAGCATGCAAAAGTCTGACGGCGGCTGGTGCTGGTGTCCGGATATGGAATCTTCACCATGGATCACACGTGAAGTCCTTCGCCACTTTGCAATGATTGTCAAGGCCGGAGCAAACGGTTCCCTCGAAGGTTCGAAGGAGATGATCGCCAAAGCAATCAGATATGTAGACTCGGAGACCGTAAAGGATTACAGGAAGTACCACAAGAAAGGAGATTCTCACAGCTATCTGCTTGACTGGCTTTTCATTCGCAGCAGCTTCCCGGCATCTTTTATCCCATCTGGAAGCGCCGCTCGCGAGATGACTTCCATAGCCGAAAAGGCTTATAAGGATATAGCCGCGGAATGGAAAGACTGGAACATCGGCAGGAAGGCTATGGCAGCCATAGTGCTGTGGAGGGCAGCCGATCGCCGCACGGCATCCG
>JAIDTS010000216.1 GCA_029060585.1 Muribaculaceae bacterium | reverse complement strand
GCGGACGCACGAGCCGTGCGTCCCTACTTTACGATTGTCAAATATTTATGAAGTATTGAAAAGCCCTTGACCGGTGAAGTCAAGGGCTTTTAATAATGATATGGTGTGGGGGGATTACTGAATTGCGGTCTCGGGGGCTACGGAAGTCTCGGAGCGGCGTTTTGCTTCCCAACCAAGTGCCGATGCGCCGAGAACTGCGGCATCGCTTTCCTTGAGCTCAGAGATAAGAATCTGTGTCTTACCGCGGAAGATAGGCATAACGTTCTTTTCAAACGCTTCCTTAAGGGGCTTAAGAAGAAGTTCTCCACTCTTGGCAAGGCCTCCGAATAGGATGATTGCCTGAGGCGATGAGAATGCCACCATGTCTGCGAATGCCTCACCGAGAATCTTACCGGTATATTCGAAGATTTCCTTGGCAATCTTGTCGCCAGCCATAGCTGCGTCATACACATCCTTGGATGTGATATCCTCGATGTCGATGTTGCGCAGTACTGAAGGTTCCTGACGGATCTCAAGGAACTCTCGTGCCGTGCGGGCTACGCCGGTAGCGGAGCAGTAAGCCTCGAGGCATCCTGTGCGGCCGCAACCGCACATACGTCCGTTGTTGCGCTTCATCACTAAGTGACCGAGTTCACCTGCGTTGCCGTCATGACCATAAACCATCTGACCGTTGATCACGATACCGGAACCAACGCCTGTACCGAGAGTGATCATGATGAAGTCCTTCATACCGCGGGCCGCGCCGTAAGTCATCTCGCCGAGTGCTGCGGCATTAGCGTCGTTGGTCACTGCAACAGGTATACCTCCAAAAGCTTCGCTAACTTTCTCCGCGAGGGGAATAACTGGACCCCAGGGGAGGTTTGGCGGGTTTACGATCTCGCCGGTGTAATAGTTGGCGTTAGGAGCACCGATTCCGATACCCTGGATCTTATCCTCGGCATCGTTGAGGCGGAGCAGACGCTCTACGGCTGAATGCAGTTCTGCCACATAGTCGTCGAATTCCGCATGCTTCTTTGTCTTAATGGAGTCGCTGGCGATAACCTGACCGCGTGCATCGACGATTCCGAACACTGTGTTCGTGCCGCCGATATCTACTCCCAATACATATGGTTTGGTCATTCGAATAATTATTTAAGGTTAAACATTGTATTTCTAATCTTTCAACACACAAAGGTAGTCAATATTTCTCAAAATGAAAAATAATATTTCCAAAATGAAGTTAAAAGGGGATTTTCCCTATCTGGTGCTCATTATATAATCAGTCAGATTATCATAGATTTCGGTTTCCTTCCGCATTCCAAGTTCCTTCAGGAGAGACCTGTGAGCGTTAAGTGTCGGCACGTCTTTCCTTGCGGCCGGCCCCGTCTGCGCCTCATCCGCGGGCATCCTTTTCAGCTTTTCGACAGTCTCTTCCACCAATGGATTTATGACTGAGAGGTCTATGCCTGATTCAGAGAGTATTTTCTGACTTATTCCTATCAAAGCGTTGGTGAAATTGCAGGCGAACGCACCGCAGAGATGTACCTTCCGCCTCTTCTCGCTGTCGGCAATCTCTATCTTAGTGAAACCGT
>JAIDTS010000215.1 GCA_029060585.1 Muribaculaceae bacterium | reverse complement strand
GTATTATAGAGCTTACGCATCAAGGCTCTGCATGCTTGCTTACCGCTTCTACACGCTGTCAAAGCCAGTCACCCCCTAATTGTGGGTTGCAATTGCGGTTGCAAAGTAATAAACGCAAATAACACACGAATTGTTTTAGAAAAAATAGGAGGAATAAGATATATTCCTCCTATTTAACTTATATTAACCTTTCTTCTGTTCCTTAGCCCATGTATCTCTTAAGCCAATTGTCTTGTTGAATACAAGATGGCCGTCCTTGCTGTCAGGATCTACGGTGTAGTAACCGAGACGCTGGAACTGGAAATGATCGCCCGGTTTAGCGTTTTCTGCAAGCCAGGGCTCCACCATGACGTTTTCGCGAATCTTTAGCGAGTCAGGATTGAGGAGATCTCGGAAATCACCCTCTTCTGCTGAAGGATTCTCAACTGAGAACAGACGGTCGTAGTCACGAACCTCTACCTTGACGGCTGTCGGTACACTCACCCAATGGAGTGTGCCCTTCACCTTACGGTCAGATCCGGGGAGCCCACTGCGTGTGTCGAAATCCACATCTGCATGGATTGCCGTTATATTTCCATCGGCATCCTTATCTACACCGGTACATTTGATAATGTATGCTCCTTTCAGCCGAACTTCCTTATCCGGGCTGAGACGGAAGAACTTCTTTGGAGGATTCTCCATAAAGTCTTCACGCTCTATCCAGAGTTCACGGCTAAACGGCATCTCGTGCTGGGCGGCGTTAGGATCTTCCGGATTAGAGTCAAGCATGAATATCTCTTCCTTTCCTTCAGGATAGTTGTCAAGGATGAGCTTCACGGGATTCTGCACTGCGTGGACGCGGGTAGCGGTAGCATTGAGATCCTCGCGAACCGAATGTTCGAGAAGCTCTATGTGGTTGAGAGCCTCATATTTTGTATATCCGATACGGTTTACGAAATTCTTGATCGACGAAGGAGTATAGCCACGACGGCGCAGACCGCAAAGCGTCGGCATACGGGGATCATCCCAGCCGCGCACAAGCCCCTCCTTAACAAGCTGAAGCAGCTTACGCTTGCTCATCACCGTATAGGTAAGGTTCAGACGGTTGAACTCTATCTGCCGAGGGCAGTAAGACTCATCGGCGAGCTCCTTTACAAAATATTCATAGAGAGGACGGTGAGGCACGAACTCAAGAGTACATATAGAATGTGTGACCCCCTCGAAATAGTCGCTCTGACCATGCGCGAAGTCATACATGGGATATACTTTCCATGTGTCGCCGGTGCGCCAGTGCGGAGTCTTGATGATGCGATACATGATAGGGTCGCGGAAGTGCATGTTGTCGCTGGCCATGTCTATCTTCGCGCGGAGCACCATTGATCCCTCCTCAAACTCTCCCCTGTTCATTGCTTCGAAAAGGCGAAGGTTCTCCTCTATCGGACGGTCTCGGTAAGGTGAGTTCAGACCTGGCTGTGTCGGAGTACCCTTCTGACGGGCGATCTCCTCGCTGCTCTGTTCGTCTACATAAGCCTTTCCTTCCTTGATCATGCGGACGGCAAGATCCCAGAGTTTCGGGAAATAGTCGGAAGCGTAATAAAGTCTATCGCCCCAGTCGAAGCCAAGCCAATGGATGTCGCGCATGATGGCTTCCACATATTCGGTATCCTCTTTCTGAGGATTAGTGTCGTCGAAGCGTAGGTTGCAGGTGCCACCAAACTTTTCAGCGGCGCCGAAATCCATGATGATAGCCTTGGCATGGCCGATATGGAGGTAACCGTTGGGTTCAGGCGGGAAGCGGGTGTTGAGTCTTCCGCCGTTCTTGCCTGCCTCAAGGTCTTCCTTGATGTATTGCTCCACAAAATTCAGGCCTGATTCATTCTCTTTGATTTCTTCAGTGATTTCTGCCATAAATCGGATTTATTATTCAGATCGGCAGAGCGCTCTTCAAAGGAGTGCGTCGCCGATGCCTGCGTTAATTTCGATGCAAAATTAATAAAATAAGGTGGAATAACAAAAAAAATGCGGTAACGACCGCATTTTTTTGTTTTCTTATATTTCAGCTAAACGAAATGGACGTCTCCTCCTTTTAGGAGAGAGCAGCGCGTAGACGTTTACGTGCGAAGAAAATACGGCTCTTGACTGTACCTACGGGGAGATTAAGTTCCTCAGCGATCTCGCTATATTTATACCCAGCAACGTGCATATTAAATGGAACACGGAATTCCTCGTCGAAAGTAGCGAGTATCTCGTTGATTTCCTTCACAGTCATGCTTCCGTCAGGCGTCTCGAGTGCCGATTCCTGAGATGTATTGAGATGATACAGGTCTTCGGTAGTGTCAACGATGGTGGCCTGGCGAACGGTCTTGCGGTAGTTGTTGATGAAGATGTTGCGCATGATCGTCATGACCCAACCCTTGAAGTTGGCATCGGAGGTGAACTTCTCCTCGTTGTCGAGGGCCTTGAGGGTAGTGTCCTGCAGGAGATCAGCAGCGGCTTCGTGATCAGCTGTCAGCTGATATGCGAAGTTCATCAGGTTCGACTGAAGATTTACGAGGTTTTTGCGGAATGTGTTATTTGATGCCATTTTCGTTGTTGTTATTATCTGCTTGTGCAAATTGTTTATAAAGATTTTTGTTCACTGTTCAGCTGTATAACGTAAGTTATTTGTGTATTGTTTCAACTTTTTTCGCAGAAATCCCCAAAACGAATGAACAATTTTGCAAATCATTAAAATTCAATTAGTTTTCATCGATTAAATTAATGTATCAATTGCAAAACAACGTGAAATAGGCCTGCAACAATTATGCAACAAAATTGTTCATTGTATTGGTGAATTGGGATTTTTTCGCTAATTTTGCACCTTAAATAAGTAGATATGAGATTTGACCAACTTCTTGAGAACGACGACCTGCTCGA
>JAIDTS010000214.1 GCA_029060585.1 Muribaculaceae bacterium | reverse complement strand
GTCAGGAGCATTCTATGACCCAGAAATTTGTGTATCTGTGCAGTCATATGCGTGTCAGTTGTAGGCGTGGAGGGAGGGCAGGAGGTTGACGCCGAAGTAAGTCATAATTATGGATGAGAAAGCGAGAATGAGGTAGATGCTGCAGAATATCGGGAGTTTCTGCATCTTGAAGTATTTATGAAGCGGAATGGAATAGAACAGCAGGGTGACGAGCGACCATGTCTCTTTGGGATCCCATGCCCAATAGCGTCCCCATGATACATTCGCCCACATGGCCCCAGTGATTATGCCGAGCCCGAGCAGAAAGACGCCAGGCGCAAGAAGTGACACGGCCAGATGTATGAGCCTGTCCCGCTGTGAGGACACTATAAGCGCTGTGATTGCAACTGGAAGAGTGAATCCAAGCACCGCATACGCAAGCATGACGAGTGATACATGAACCGAAAGCCAGGGGGATGCAAGCACCGGCATCACGGGACTCAGGACAGGGTCTTTCATTCCTAACATAGCCACAAGGAGAAGAAATGACGCACTTGCCATTCCGAGTGCCACGAGAAGCGGGGACTCCTTACGCCATGCGGCGACTCCTGACAGCAGTATCATGCAGATGCCTGAAAACTCCATGATGTCGGCTGTGGCGGACAAAGGGACACTTCCGGATATATACCAAAGCCATGCAAACGCTAAAATCCCGGCAAGGCCCAAAATAGCGATCATAGGAAACGCAGGAGCTCTCTTCTTCAAGATCTGCATCAATAGAATGAACGCTACAGTCAGAATCGCACAGATGAAAAGCACCTTGACGGGGTTGACCTTATGATATAAAATCTCCGATTTAATCGAAAAAACAGACCGTAGTCCATCCGAGTCCGATGTGAGAGGAGTGAACAGCCGGCCATCCCAAAGATCAATCAGCAACGCTACCTTCTCATCAAGCGCAAGAATATCCTTATCAAGGGGTCCGGAACCTCCTTTGTAGATACGGGCAGGGATATATTCCCCGTTTTCATCATAAAGGGAAGCGACTGACGCATACTTTCCTTCAATCGCAAGCTCTTCCCTCAGAGCCTTGCTTTTGACCATCATAAATGGCACTTTGCCCCACTCTTCCTTATATTTTATCAATGAGGCCACGAATTCCTCCGGCGAGAGACTCCCAACACTTCCCCGCCCGGTAAGCTTATAGGTGAGTTTGTCGGCAAATCCTGCGAAAGATACAGTCTTGCCGTTGAAGAGAACCTGACGTGTTGCCAGGGAATCAGCCATCACTGTGTCAACAGCCGGGACAGCGTACGTACTTCCAGAACCAATACATGTGAAAAGCAACAAGATAGCGGCATGTGGCATTTTGCTTCTAAGTCGTGATTTTCGGACTAATGTCAGCAACCATGCCAATCCTCCGATCGCGAAGAGGAGGAAGCCGGCATAAGTCACGGCAATACCTGCCGGATCGTGTGTCACGGTCAATACCGTTCCGCCTTGGTCATCGTAAGAGGTCTGATAGAAGCGATAGTTGCCGAGGCGTCCGATATGATTCATTGATATGTGCATCGTGTCGCCCGAGGCTGTAAGAAGTTCCGACTTGAAATCCTTGGGGAAATTCATTCCGGGGTAATATTCAGGGGCGAACGAAAGCAGGGTGACCGCGGATGGGAGTCTTTCCATCTTCCCATCAGATGAAATGAAGCAGTCGGCGGTCTGTGAAGGAAAAAGATGGAGCGTCCCCCGGCGGGAGAAGAGAGACGTGCAGAAGCCCCCCGCAATCATTAACAAGAATGCTATATGCATCATGAAAGCAGACCGGATCCGCCAGAGACGCCCCATTGTCGTTGTGCGTTTTGCGTTATACGTTTTACGTATTAGGTAGATAATGCCAATAATAAGTGCGACAGCAATTATTATCCAAAGGATATGCCAGATAGCCGAGGAGTATATTTCTGCAGGCAACAGGGAAGAGAGTCCTATAAGCAGAGCAACTACTACAGCCGATACAAATACTATTATCTCAGTACGGCGCATAATCAGGATTGTCGGCCTTTTTTATCGCCATGCATTCAGTCTCGATGAGCCAACCGGGACGACATACCGGAGCGAGCACGATCGATTTAGGGATCTGAGGGAAGCGCTCCTCCATAATCCGACTTACGAGCGCGTAGTCGGCTATGTCGCGGATATAGACCGTCATATGAGCTACATCCTCCCATCCGCAATCGCCTTCAGCGAGGAGCACTCCGATATTCTCAAGCATCCTGTCTGTCTGAGCCCTTACATCTCCGGGTGCCACGATCCGGCCTTTGTTGTCGATGCTCGCAGTGCCTGATATATATACGTGGCGGCGGTCGGCATAGTCTACCGCCGTAGCGCGTTCGAATGCCACTCCGTATTCGTATGTGGGATTGAGATGGGTCTTGCCGTAAAGATATTTGATTTGAGAAGCAGTGATCCGGGTATCCGCAAATGCGTTGAAAGCCACGAGGCGGGATGGTTCGGCAGCCTGTCCCTCGATTCCCGTCGATGCTATGAAATGGGTGTCGGATGTGAGTCCTTCGCGGGCGAAGACACTGTTGCGGCCCTGCACCACTCCTTTGTAGTTGTTGTCGATGTCACGCACGAAAAACCATGTCCGCAGACAGTTGTCTTTCAGCGACGCGCCGCGTTGTGCCAGCATACAGGACAACCTCTCCAGATAAGCCACGGTCATCGTCAGGGAGTCGCCTGTGGCTATATCGTTGCTGTCGCCCACCCACATGCGACCTCTTGAGTCTTCCCAAAGTCCCCCTTCGTTTGGGCGGAAATCGGCATTTTCCTCAAGGAGTATGAGCAGCGAGGCTTTTGTTCCGTTGAGAGGAGACTGGCCCAGCACGGAGCGGGCGCAACTTTCCTCTTGCGGGAGATAGTGTGTCTGGTTGGTGGGGTCGCTCAGGAGATAGCGTTTGAAAACAGGCATGAGGCCGCTTTCGGCTGCCAGTTTCTGAGCAGCCTCGTTGACGGCCTTTATCTGGGAGGAGGCATCCTCGGATGGAGAGGTCGGTGAGATATAGGCATGAGCCTGCTTCCGACCTTCGTCGAAAACAGCTACAACAGCCTCTGCACCATCGTATTTGAAATTAAAGTATTTCATTTCGAGAAATTCTTCACAAAAATAACCATTTTAATCGAGATATGCAAATTATTTGCGTTTTACGTTGGGCGTTGTACGTTTTACGAAGTTTGCATATCCTCTTCTATAGATTGTCGATCCAGTTGCGTATGAGGTCGAGCTTCTCCTGGCGTACGACTTCAACGGAATGGTCGTAGTTCCAACCTGCTGAAATGTCGGAGTCAAGAATTAGGAAAAGCTCGCTTTCATCGCTATTTCCAGGTGAAACACGGTCCATTCCAGGGATTTTTCGCGAAGGAATGCCGATCAGGTTGCCGAAACTGTTGCCCGCGAGAAGATCGAGGCCGGCAGCCGCATGTCCGTTGCCACCATGACACTGGATGCAGGTGGTGTTGAAGATTTCAGTCTGGATAGCGGCAGACATAGAGATGTCGATTCCTTCCGCACTGAGTTGAAGTGTCCCGGACTGCGGATTATAGTCTGCGGAGAGGAATGTCGCCACTCTTCTGCGCAGCCGGTCGAGAGCGCAAAGTTCGATTGAGGTCACCTCAGCGGGAATACCTGAGAGTGTCACATCGCATCTCCCGTCGGCTATTGAGGTCTCTATGTTCTTGCTTATCAGCGCGTAGTCATTGCCGTCTTCAAATCCTGCAAGCGCGAGTGTATATCCCTGGCTCCAGGAGTCAGAACCGTTCACCTCTCCGGAAAAGCGAGCTGATCCTCCTTCCTCGGTCAGCACAGTGTCGTCGTTGTAGATACGGCCCTCGTCGCAGGACGCAAGACCCGCAGACAGAGTCCCGATGGCAACTATCAGTGATAGGAGATTGCGCATTTGATGATTATGAATTATGAATTAACTATTAGAAAGAGTACTGGGCCATTATCGTGACTGAGCTTGTGGCGAGTCCGAGATTGTCCTCGTCGCGGTCCATCTGGCGTGCGTGGCCCGTGCGTCCTGTATATTGATACATTGCCTGCAGCTTGAGGTTGATGCTGTCGATGAAATAGTTGGCTCCAATCGCGGGCATATTGAGGAATCCTCCCTTCTTTGTAGAGTTGCGCTCGAAGAAGTCGTAGCGCAGGCATCCCTGCAGTCTGTTTGTCAGGAAATATCCGGCCTGACCGTATCCTCCAAAATAATTGTAGGAAGTGTCGATCTTCTGGCGTTTTGTGAAACCCACGTTCATATAGTAGAATTCCGCTCCGAAATACCAACGGTTTTTGATCCATGACCATTCAAGGCCCAGGCGGAGGTCGTTGGTACTCTCGTTCTCGCTCTCTACGTTGAGGGATCCCGACACGCCGAGGAGCATCTTGTTGCTGTTGAGTCGTCGCGGATCGCCCTGTGAGGCAGGCATGACTCCGAAAGGCTGGTAGGTGAGGCGTGCCGCATACAGCAGTGACGGGATGTGCCAGTCGTCGCTGATTGTCTTGTTGGCTGTGTTTACGCTTGCTCCAGTGCCGTTGAAGAGACCCACCTGATATCCGAACTTATCCTTGACCATACCGTGTACCTCCACTCCGAGGTCGAAGCCAGTGCCTATGTGCGGAGTCACAGCGTTGAGCGAGTAGGGGAGGATCACCGAGGCAGTCAGAGATGTCGGAAGCACCGGGAAGAGGGTCTCTCCAAGAGTGGTCAGATACGCATGTGAGAACGGCGTCTTGAACTTGCCTATGCGTACGCCGAACTCATCGGAGGGGCGGACGTCGGCCCAGGCCTGCTGGAGGAGGCCTCCCCCCGAAGCCGCCGCATTGATCGAGAGGTTGAATGTCACGATATTGAAAGCCTTTCCGGTGAATCCGAGTACTGCATACGGGATTGCGAAACCGGAATTGGCCACGTTGTCCTGGTTGTAGGCCGGATCGAGACCCGCGTCGTCATAGTAATTATAGTTGGCCGTTGTCTGTACCAGAAGATAGGGCTTGAAGAGGAAATCCCCCTTCTTTGTGGTGAATGTGAATCCTCGGTGGTCGGCCAGTGACACGACACCGTTCTCGGTGTCGGTGTCATACTGAGCCTGTGCGAGAGGGGCGAAGGAGAGGGCGAGTATAGCTGAGAGTATGATCTTTTTCATTGTATTTTGGGTTGACATGTTTTGGGAAATGATCATGATTTATCATGATTTTGCATGAGTTATCATGTTTTATCATGAATTTCTGGACTATAGTGACTGGAGGAACTTTATCACTGCGTCGCGGTCTTTGCGCGGCATGTTCTTGAATTTGTTTTTGGATGCCTCGCCTTCTCCTCCGTGCCACATGATAGCTTCGATGAAGTTGCGGGCACGTCCGTCGTGGAGGAAACATGTGTGTCCGTTGACCTTTTCCTGCAGTCCGACGCCCCAGAGGGGAGTGGTTCGCCATTCGTTGCCTCGGGCAAGCCCGGACACATAGTTGTCGTTAAGTCCGACTCCCATTATCTCGGATCCCATATCGTGCAGCAGGAAGTCGCTGTAGGGGTGTATGGTCTGGTTGCCGAGCCATGGGAGCTGAGTCCCGGCGAGCAGTGTGGAGCCGCGCGGGCGGGTATGAAGGGTAGTCACGTGGCAGAGATGGCATCCAGCCTGGAAGAAGAGATTCTCGCCTCTCTTTACTTCAGGGTCGTTCACGTTGCGGCGTGCAGGAACTCCGAGCGACTGCATGTAGAGGTCAACGTTTTCCATATCTTCCGTGGAGACATCGAGCTGGTCGTAGGATAGTCCCATCATCGATCCCTGATTCATCTGGATCTGCCCCTCGCAGATCTCTTCCGGATAGCGGCTGTTGGTCACGCCCATGTCGCTTGAGAAGCCGAGCTCTACGGTCAGGTCGGCGTGCTGGGCCTTGTTGCCGGATATTCCGAGGCTTGTCACTCCGCGCTCGCTTATATAGTTGCAGCGTCCGCTGATGCCCCATTCGGGATAGTTGCTTTTTGCGGCAAGCTGCTCTATCTCATGCTGGTCGAGCGACATAAGCTGTCCCATTCCCACGTGGCGCAGGGGCACCCTGACCGTGCAGAACAGGTCTTCCGGCGCTATCTCGTCGGCATACCAGTCGGTGATGGTGTAAGATGGATATGCAAGCTCATAGGTGTCTCCGTCGGGGAAAGAGAACTGCTGATAGTTCCAGTCTACCTTCAGTTTTCCTTCAGGTTTTACGCCGTAGATGGCCTGGTCGTGAAGCACACGTCCGTAGTCACGGAAGAAAGCCCCGTTCTTACGCGTGATATAAACGAGCATAGCCGAGAATCCGTAGGAGCCGGAACCGTTGTCGTTCCAGACCCCGGGTCGCGTCCGTCCGGCGTTACGGTGGCAGCTGCCACATGAATATCCGGCATATACGGGTCCGAGTCCTCCACCCTGCCCGTTGGTTGAAGTGCGGACATCGTCGTAAAGCCTGTCGCCACGCACGAATCGGGTCAGATAGTCACCCTTCACCCAGGGGGCCTCGCTGTCGTATGCGACCGACGAGTTAAGGAATATCGTGGAAGTTCCCGCCGACAGCTCATAGCCGGCAGGAACCTCGATATCAAGCACATCCAGTCCGTCGCTCTCACATGCCGACAATAAAGCCGCCATGCCCACGAGGAAGGATACCTTTATGAATTCATAATGCATAATTCATAATGCATAATTAGTTTGACGAGTATAATTAATTCTTCACCTTGCGTGGCTGCCCGTCTTTGAAGAGGAGGAACTCAAGGGTGTGGAAACCGCGTACCGACTGTACGGCCTCGATAGTGTCGTCGTCATCGCCGTCGCTCCAGTCAAGATTGTCGTAGTTGCCGGAGTTTAGGATCTGCACGATATTGTCCTGGTCGAGAGGCCAGCTGTCCATGTTGGGGTCAAGGCCGAGTGCGTCTACCGGACCGAAGAGGAATGCCTCGCTCTTCTCCCAAGGCTCGCGAGCCTCAAGCCATGCGTTGCATGCAGAGGCGAAATTAGCGTCAGACGGTGAGTTCTTGAATTTTAGCACAGCCTGATAGAGAGCTTCGTTTCTTTCTTTCAGGCTCTTGTAGGTCGGCACTACCACTACATCCACATAATTGTCCACTACATCCTGATAGCGGCTGTCGTCGCCCAGTTTGTTGACTGCGTTCTTTAGGTCTTTTGACAGCAGTTCCTCAAGATCGGCGCATGCGGTCATAGCGGAGCGGCTCTCTGAGCTGTTGATGTGGTTGCGGAAAGGCTGGGGAATTGCGAGGATAGCGTTTGAAGCGTTAGCAATCGCAGCTTTCAAGTCAGCGTCAAGTTGGGCGTTTTCAGTCGCAATAAGTGCTGAAAGCGACTTGGGGCTGACAGTGCCGTCGAGCGATCCATAATAAGAATTGCGTATCGAGAGGATATTGTTGGAATAGTCTTCGCGTGAGTGCCAGCTATACCATGATTCCACTGAATAGAGGGCAGCCTGAGTGTCGCCTGAGATATAGAGGTTGTAGGGGTCTCCGATCTTTGCGGTTCCGACCTCGTTGGCGATGTCTGCACATCCTTCTATGATCTGCTCTATGCAGCTGAGGGCGCTTGAGTAGTTGCCGTCGTTGTGCTGCTTGAAGGCTGTTGCAAACGGTGCGCCACCTTCATACGACACAGTCCAGGCCTCGTAAAGTGTGTTGGCATCCATCTGAAGAAGGATTGCCACCTGCTGCATGTAGTTGCCCCAGCTTGCTGCGTTCTTCTCGTTGTAGTCGAGAGTGGCGGCGTTGTCGTGATTGTTGTCATCCGGTGTCGGATCATTCTTGTCTGAGCATGCGGTCAGTGTCATTGCTCCTGCGCAAAGCAGCGCAGAGATTCCAAGTAAGTATTTTCTCATATTTAGTTTGTTTTTATTTAAGGTCTTTAAGGTCTTTAAGGTCTTAATTCTCAATTCTCAAATTCCAATTATTTCGAGAAGAACCATCCGATGTAGGCGATGCCGATTGAAAATTCATTCTCAGAATTGTAGGGGCCTTTGCCGAACAGGCTCTGAGTGCCGATCTGGCGTGTGGTGTAGTCTGCTTTCACCACAAGATTTGGGAGTGCGAACCAGTTGAGGCCGGCCTGCCATTGGCTCACTTCGAGTCGGTGGTCCATCGTGGTCTTGGTGCCTTGTCCGCGGTATTGGGGATTGTAATATTCATATCGGGCAAAGGGATAGATGGTAGGGAAGGAGCCTTTTATCAGCGATTTCATGTTTATTCCGACTTCCGCTCCGTAGCTTAAGGCATTCTTCGCGATCGGAATAAGACGGCTGTAGGGAGATTTGTTGGAAAGCATCCTGTTTGCATCGCTGAGAGCTGCCGAGTTCCCGACGTATCCATAGGTGAGGTTGGCGCGGGCCGTCACAAACTTATTCCTATACTGAGCGTCCCATGTGCCTATCGCCACAGGGATTTTGCCAATTGAGGAATAGGTATGCTCTTTGTCGGAGTTGGCTCCTGCGTCACGGCAGTAGTAGAACGACACTCCTGTCCGTAGTCCCGGAACGCCGCTGTAGTCGACGCGTGCGATGTAGGCGGGCGACGTGAAATTGTCGGTCTCGAAGAAGCCCTGTTTTCCTCCGATGATCCATTCGTCGCGGTTGAAACCATTGGCATTGAGACCGGCTGTGATCATGAGCTGCCAGTCAAATCTTGTAAATCTTTTTCCAAACGATCCGAAAAACTGTATGCCGGTCTCATGCCATGTGGATGGGAGAAGGGAAGTCTCGGCCTGGGGCCTCACGGTCCCGAAGAAGTTGATAGGCTCGTGGTGGGCGTTTGTAAGCCCAACGGGCACTATCATATGGCCGGCCCTCACGTTGAACTGTGGGATTATGAGTCTTGTTATGTGGAATTGCTCGAGGGCTACTTCTCCTCCCTTCTCTATCTCGGTTTCATATTCTCCGTTCTCACTGTTCTCGAGTTCGACGGCAGTCCCCGTTCCTCCAGCCTCGAACTCTATTTCAGCTCCGAGTATCCATTTAGGGTTGAATTTATAGTCGAAAGCCAGAACGAATCTCGGGATGGCGATTGTATTGCGGTGTGTGCGTGTATTCCCTGTCGCCGTGCCTGCGAAGCGATTTATTCCGTAGTCTTTGAAAGAAGCTACCATCTCTCCGTAGCCGCCGAAACGGAATCTATTATATCCTGCTGTGTCGGCCTGCGTAGCGGCAAGCGGCTTCAGGGCTTCGACGGGCTCGCCGGCGGAAGCCGATGTCGGCAAGAGAGATGCGAATATGGCTGAGATTGCAAAAATTGCAGAAAAATACGCTTTCATATTAGGGTGTTTTTTTCGGTTGCAAAATTACAATCGAAAACTTCCCTCGGCAATACTCATTATTTAGATTAATTCTAAATAGAAATCTGTGAAAATATGTTATAAAAGAGTATGGAGATATCAAAATACTCAAAAATGAGTATAGCGGCATTGAGAAATATTTCTTATTTTTGCATCCTTAAAGATTAGGAAATGGAAAAATCAAAGGCATATACCGGTGCGGACAGGCTTCGCGACCTAATAGACGACAACAGCGACCTTATGATGGTCGCCGCCCGATTCGGGATCTCACTTGGCTTCGGCGACAAGACAGTGAAGGAGGTCTGTGCGGAAGATGGAGTGGATGAACGTACTTTTCTCGCAGTATGCAACCTTATAGACAATCGTCCGTATTCCATCGAGGTGTCATTGACTTCCCTCATGCGCTACCTGAGGAGCGCGCACTCCTATTTTCTTGAATTCCTGTTGCCTTCCATACGCCGCAAGCTCCTTCTGGCCGTCAGTGCCCTCCCGATCGACGACGTTCTGCTGCAGCTGCTTAAGTTCTTCGACGATTACTGCACGGAGGTGCGCCGCCACATGGAGCATGAGAACGACAGTATATTCAGTTATGTCGACCATCTTCTCGCAGGCAACGCCTCCGATGAGTTCCGCATAGCCGACTATTCCGTAGGACATACGAGCATGACTGAAAAACTCGATGAGCTGAAGGATATATTCCTACGCCATTATCATGTCGTGAACAATCTTCTGCTCGTCTCCGCGCTCAACGACATCATAGACTGTAACTCCGATCTTTGCTCACATTGCGAGATAGAAGACCGTATGTTCCTTCCGGCAGTGTCGCGCCTCGAGAAATCTATGAAGCTAAAGGAGCGTGAGGCAAAACCTGAGGTGGAAGAGGAGGGACACGGAGACTCGCTGATTGATGGCCTGACGGAGCGGGAGAAGGATGTCCTGCGGTGTGTTGCCCGCGGCATGCAGAACAAGGAGATAGCCGACCGTCTTTTCATCTCCATCAATACCGTGACCACCTATCGCCGCAACATATCGGCCAAGCTGAATATCCATTCGGTGGCAGGACTGACGGTCTTCGCCATACTTCACAGGCTTGTGGATATAAACGACATCGACCCGCATCTGTGAGGAAGCGGGTCGGCGTTCATATGATGTATACGATAGTGTCGAGGAAATATAGGATGAGAAGCATAGCGATCTTAAGGATCACCATGCCGATGAGTCGGCGTCGCAGGAAACTTACTGTCAGGAGCAGTGTGACGCCGACATAGATGCTCTGGATTATGATGCCGGTTATGGAGGGCAGTTGGCCCAGGATCCCCAGGATTACCATTGCGAAGAGGAGGAGTGAGAATGTATCGATGGCAAAAAGCCTCTTTAGTTGAAGTTGCATGTTCGTTTCTGATGATAAAGGCCTTCTCGGCCTGAAGTTATGGATTGATTTCGACGTAAAAAGTGTCGTTCTGCCATATTTAACGTTCCGACTTCCGCTTCTATTGCATGGCACTCTGCTCTTTCATCATTTTTAACAATAGCTGATCAGCCATTCTTGGGGATAATTTGCAAAAACCACGGAAAAAGCTTATCTTTGTGGAAAAATAGGAAGATTATGGAAGATAAGTACAGATATCCGATAGGGCAGCAGGACT
>JAIDTS010000213.1 GCA_029060585.1 Muribaculaceae bacterium | reverse complement strand
CAACCAACTCTAGTCATAGGGTAAACACGAATCAGTAAACATACAAAATCGAGTCAACCTTTTTCAGGAACACACAGGGTGGATACGGAGCTCACCCTACTGGCATAAGATTGAATCAATAATTTGGAGATATGGGGGATTTTGAGTAAATTTGCAGGATGAAATATACTACTCATACATTACACAACGGACTTCGGGTGGCGGTGTGCCGGACGGACGCGAAGGTGTCATATATAGGGGTTGTAGTCGGTAGCGGCAGCCGCGACGAGTCGGCGGACCGCCACGGACTAGCCCACTTCGTGGAGCACACCATCTTCAAGGGGACGTGGAAGCGGAAATCATCCGCCATCTCCGCACGCATGGAGAGCATAGGCGGCGAGCTTAACGCGAGCACCTCGAAGGAAAGCACGATCATATACACAAGCTCTCCGGCAGGCTACGCCGACCGGGCCATCGAGCTTCTCGCCGACATCATTGCCAATTCACTCTTCCCTCAGCACGAGATAGAGACGGAGCACGAGGTGGTGGTGGAGGAAATAAAGTCATACCTCGACTCGCCTTCGGAAAACGTCTATGATGAATATGAGGAACGCATCTTCAAGGGCAACGCTCTCGCCCACAATATCCTCGGCACTCCGGAGAGCGTGCGCTCGCTGACGGGAAGGGAATGCCGTCAGTTTCTGGACCTCAACTACACTCCGGGGAACATGACGGTCTACATCTCGGGGCCGGATGATCCGGAGAGACTCGTCAGACGCGTGGAGAAGCACTTCGGACTGCTCAACTTCCCGTTTCGCCGGCCGGCGAGGGAGACACCGACCGAACTGCCGTCTTTCGACGAGGTGATAGACAACGACGGATTCCAGGCTCATACCATCTACGGCGCGCGCACGTTCAGCCGCGACGATCCGAGGCGCTTCGCGCTCTATCTGCTCAACAACTACCTCGGGGGTCCCTGCATGAGCAGCCGCCTCAACAGCGAGCTACGCGAGAAGAGGGGCCTCGTCTATACCGTAGACAGTTTCTGCTCGCTCTTCAGCGACGCCGGACTCTGGAGTGTCTACATCGGCAGCGACAAGAGCAACGTCAAGAAATGCCTGTCTATAGTGCGCAGGGAGCTCGACAGACTCTCGCAGACCACCATGACGGAGCGCATGCTGGAAAAGATAAAGACCCAATACTGCGGACAGCTGCTCGTCAGCACCGACAACCGCGAGAATATGGCGATCAATATGGGTAAGAGCCTGCTTTTCCGTGGAGAGATCCAGGATACGGAATACATGGCGGAGCGAATCCGCGCCGTCACGGCTGAGGAACTCCGCGAAGTGGCTGAATTGCTGAGCGCCGAACGCTGCTCACGCCTCACGTTGTTATGAAAATAGATAAGATTGATTTAGGAGAGCGACCCGTGATGCTCGCTCCGATGGAAGACGTCACCGACCCTTCCTTCCGCCTGATATGCCGGGAGCAGGGCGCGGCGATGGTCTATACGGAATTCGTGTCGGCCGAGGCCCTCGTGCGCAATATCAACTCCACAACCCGGAAGCTTACGATCGACGACCGCGAGCGTCCAGTGGCTATCCAGATCTACGGACGCGAGCCGGAGGCGATGGTGGAGGCGGCAAGGATAGTGGAGCAGGCACGGCCTGACATACTCGACATCAACTTCGGATGCCCGGTGAAGAAAGTCGCGGCAAAAGGGGCGGGCGCCGGAATGCTCCGCAATCCGGAGAAGATGCTGGCCATCACGAAAGCCGTGGTCGAGGCCGTGAATATTCCGGTGACGGTCAAGACGCGTCTGGGATGGGACTGCGAGCATAAGATCATCACAGAACTCGCGCCCCGCCTGCAGGACTGCGGCATAAAGGCGCTTACTATCCACGGGCGCACACGCTCGCAGATGTATACCGGCGATGCCGACTGGACCCTCATCGGAGAGGTGAAGGCCGATCCGCGCATCGAGATTCCCATCATAGGCAACGGCGACATAAAGACTCCGGATCAAGCCCGGCAGGCTTTCGAGACCTACGGGGTAGACGGGGTGATGATAGGAAGGGCGAGTTTCGGAGCCCCCTGGATTTTCCGCGAGGTGAAGGAATATCTGCAGACGGGTGAAATCCCGGAGATAACTACCGAGGAGAAGTTCGCACTCCTGAGGCGTCAGATCCGCGAATCGATCAACCGTATCGATGAATACAGGGGTATACTCCACGTAAGGCGCCATCTCGCCTCCACTCCCCTTCTGAAAGGGATACCCGACTTCAGGGAGACGCGCATAAGGCTGCTGAGAGCGGAGACGGAAAAAGAGCTGGAAGATATACTGCTGGAAATCGAGGAGAGGTTCTTTTAAGTATGGAGTATAAAGTATAAAGTATTGAGTATAACGAATTAGGTAAGAGATGAAAATAAGGATTCTAATGATTATGGCGGTGCTGATGTCTGCGCTGCAGATGAGCGCCAAACAATTTACGCTGCCCGTGGGGCAGTTCAGCAAGATATCTGTCGACGACAATGTCAACGTGGTCTATGTCGGAGCCGACGGTTCGCCGAGCCGTGTGACCTACGAGGGAGACCAGAAATATGCGAAAGCCTTCATCATCACGCATAAGGGCAATAAGCTCCGCATCCAGGTGGAGACGCTGTATGTCGACGATCCGGAGCTGCCGACGCTCTACGTATACTCCGACTTTCTGGAGAGCGCGTCGCTGGCATCGGAATCGACGCTTACGCTAAAGTCGGTGGCGCCGGGAAGCAAGCTCGACCTCTCGGTGATGGGCAACGGATCCATAGTGGCCGAGAAGATAAGGGCTACTAAGACAGGAGCGTCCATCAAGTCGGGGAACGGCACCATCTCGATTTCAGGACATTGCCAGACAGCTACCTTCAACATGGTTGGCAACGGCACCATCCAGGCCGACCGTCTGGAGGCGACCTCGGTCAATTGCAAGATATTGGGACAGGGATCGATCGGATGCTGGCCTACAGAGGAGCTGAAGGTGATGGGCATAGGCAACACGAAGATCTACTACAAGGGCATGCCTAAGATATCCAAGAAGGGAGGCGGCAAACTGTTCCCGCTTGAGAGCGACTGAATTTTGGAGTCTTGAGTCTTAAGTCTTGGGTCTTGAGATGTATGAAGAATTGAGGAGATGAGCGAACTGAAGGAAAGGACTGCTGGCACGCTTAAGTGGAACACGATCGACCGAGTGGCCACTCAGGTGCTCTACGGGCTGAGCGGTATAGTTCTCGCCAACCTGCTGAGCAAGGAGGATTTCGGTCTTGTCGGAGTGCTCGGAGTGTTTCAGGCGTTTGCGATTCTTTTCGTCGATTCAGGATTTGGGTCGGCGCTCCTCCAGAAGAAAAATCCTGACGAGGAGGACTACAGCACCGTCTTCTGGTTCAATCTCGCGGTAAGCATGGCTGTCTATGCGGTGCTCTATTTCTGCGCGCCCCTGATCGCGCGCTTCTTCGGAGCTCCTGAGCTGACGGCATTGAGCCGCGTGATGTTTCTGACGTTCGTGTTGACAGGACTTGGTATAGTACAGACCAACAGGTTGATGAAACGAATGGACGTCAAGCAGATAGCTATCGCCGACCTCTTCGCCCTCTCGGTCTCGGCATGCCTTGGAATAGCTCTGGCGATAGCAGGATTCGGGGCCTGGGCTATTGTGTGGCAGTCGGTTGCACTGGCGGGGCTTAAGAGCGGTTGGCTGTGGATGACCGGCAACTGGACTCCCCGCGCCGTGTTTTCCCGACGTTCGCTCCATGATATACGCCACATAGGACTGAGTGTGTTCATCTCGCAGTTCTTCAACACCCTCTTCCTGAACATCTACCAGTTCGTGATCGGCAAATGGTATTCGCTGACCCAACTGGCCAACTACACCCAGGCCGACAAATGGAGCAAGATGGGAAGCGCGTCGCTCTCCCAGATACTCACCTCATCGTTCGTGCCGCTGCTGGCAAGGGTGCAGGATGATGTAGCGACGTTCCACCGGTATATGAAGCGTATAGACCGCTTCACAGCCATGCTCGCTTTTCCTGCACTGACAGTCGTGGCGGCATGCGGCGCAAGCATATTCCACTTCCTTTTCGGCACTAAATGGGACGCGGCTATTCCACTCTTCCAGATACTCTGCATACGCGGAATCGGCACGGTATTCATATCGCTCTACAGCAACTTCATGCTGGCTCTCGGCCACGGACGACTGATCGTCACGGTCGAGATAGTGAAAGACGTCAGCACCGCCGCGGCGCTTCTCGCCACAGTCTTCACGCTTAGTCTCGAGGCTCTTGTATGGGGACAGCTTGCGGCAACTGTCGCCACATGGATCGCAGCAGGCCTAATAGCGGCACGTTGCACAGACTACGGGCTTAGAGATCTTGCCTCCGACCTTGTGCCGTTCGTTCTTGCGGCGGCAGCCGGAGTGGCCGTAGTCCTGGCCATGCCGCTTCCCGACGGAGCCATCGATCGTCCGCTCAATCTCACCTCACTGCTCTCGCTCGCGATTCAGATTATCAGCGGGATTATGGCCATGGTTGCCGTCCTGTGGATGCTACGTGTCCCGGAGCTGCCTGAAGCCCTCGCCTACATAAAAAGAAGGAGGCAAGGCCTCTGACGGCCATGCCTCCCTCATAATATTCCTTTTTATTCCGGTAATCAATAGTATTTCGCGAAATCAACCTGCGACATGTCGCCGCAGTCGATGAATGTCTCGTGGAGTGAGAAAGCCGCGTGGAGATGATGCGGAGTGTGCATCTTGCCGTCCTTGGCTGCGAGCTTCAGGTAGTCCCAGAGTATTTCCTTATACATCGGATGCACGCAGTTCTCGATGATGGTGGCGGCGCGCTGGCGAGGATCCTTTCCGCGGAGGTCGGCGACACCCTGCTCGGTGATCAGGACATTGACGGAGTGCTCCGAATGGTCGATGTGAGAGCACATCGGGACAATGGCTGA
>JAIDTS010000212.1 GCA_029060585.1 Muribaculaceae bacterium | reverse complement strand
GATATGCTTGTCATCTCCGATTTCCTATGGGACCGTCTGCATCCTGACAATTCCGAGCTCATAGAAAATGCAAGAAAAACAGGTATGAGGATATTTACCCTGGCGATAGGGAACTACGGCCGGATACCGATCGAAAGCGATTTCAAATACAGATATGAGAACGGGAAGATAATGGAGCGAAATCTGCTCGCAAAGCTGACGAAATCTTAATAAAAAATTAAGTCAAAACAACTTCAATTGAAACCGACCGATGAACAATGGAATATCTGCAAATGTTAAAATATATATAATCGCACTAAAGGACTCAAAGAACAACCTTAACAATACCACTCAAAAGATATGGCAGCTCAGGAGACCCAGCATTTCTGGAATATAGACCGCATCATGAAGCTCATCATCGGACTCGCGATCACGGCAGTCCTCATTTGGCTCATACGGTATTTAAGCGATGTACTACTCCCCTTTTTCGCAGCATGCTTCATTGCCTACATGCTTCAACCTCTCGTAGAACTAAACAGGAAGCTCATACACGAGAAAGGGCGGGTCATCTCCTCTATCCTAACTGTGCTCGAGGTGCTTGCGGTCGTGGTAGGAATTGTGTGGCTGTTCCTTCCGAACGTCATAAAGGAACTTGACATCATGAACAGCATCATCCATGACGTAACCTCCGGAAAGCGTCCCATACCGAAGGAATACGGAGACATAATCCATTGGGTGGAGAGCAACCTGCGTCCTTCCGAGATCAAATCACAGCTCACGGAACTTCATCTCGGATCGCTTATCAGCAAAGGGACTTCGCTTCTGAGCGAGTCGATCAGTGTCATAGTCGGGGTTTTAGGATGGGCACTGACACTGATCTACATACTGTTTATCCTCATTGACTATCCTCAGATCTCAAGGGGATTCAAGCTGATAATTCCGCATAAATACAGGGAAAGCGCCATGGTCGTGGTGCGTGAGGTCCAGACAAGCATGAACCATTATTTCCGCGGGCAGGGTCTCGTAGCGCTATGCGCCATGATCTTCTACTGTATCGGGTTCTCGATAGTAGGTCTGCCACTCGGGATTCCAATGGGTATTCTTGTCGGGGTGCTTTACATGATTCCTTATTTCCAGTATGTCACCTTGATACCGGTAGCCATAATATGCGCGATATTCTCACTTAACGGAGAAGCCACATTCCTGAGCCTTTTCGGCAGTTGCCTTCTTGTCTATCTGATAAGCCAGAGCATATGTGACTATGTGCTTACACCCCACATAATGGGAAAGGAAATGGGGATGAACGCGGCGCTCATCCTCCTCTCCCTTTCCATATGGGGAAGCCTATTAGGCATCATCGGCATGATCATAGCCCTTCCGGTCTCCTCATTGATCATGGCCTATTACGAACGTTACATCTCAAATCCACGATCAAAGGACCCATCCTAAGCTGTGGCCTTATTGCATCTGCTGTAAGAGAGTCTGGAAAGACCTAAAGGCCATGGCACCCTGATGATTCAGATCAAGCTCGCAGAGTCTCTTAAGATACTTTTCAGATCGGGAGAAATCGCCAAGACCATATTCTCCTAAGGCAAGCATATAGAGGCAATGACGAAGATTGTCTTCGTTGAGATTTCCGTCCCAAATCAACAGGTCGGGAAGAGACACAGCAAAATAGTCCATCTTAACATCGTCGTGGAAGTGCTGGCGACCGTAGCCAGCAAGACGGTTGAAGTAAGATCTCGCCTTATTCTCTTCTCTAAGCGCGCGGAATGCAAGACCAGCATAGAATATCTTGTCCGGTTTGGCATCGTTATAGTACATCGCCGCGACGGGTTCGGAAGGGCCCTCCGTAGCCTTCCGGAAACATTCAACAGCTTTCTTACCGTCGCCAAGGGCTTTATGGCAGAGGCCCAAGAGATAGTAGAAGTCATTATCCTGAGCTCCATAAAGCTTTCCTTCACCAAGATGAGCGGGATAAACGAGGCATTGCTCAAGCATCGGCACGGCATCGGCAAAGCGGTCTTCGCGCATAGCTTTCTTTGCGAGCTCAACACGCGCAATCTGATAC
>JAIDTS010000211.1 GCA_029060585.1 Muribaculaceae bacterium | reverse complement strand
CCCCTATGTCTTAACTTTGTCCTCGGAAACAAAATCCAACGGTCTCTGCATCCATATCGTGATCCTCAGAGGAGGAGACTTTTGCAGAGCATGAATGAAAATGGCTGTCGTAACATTATCAACTGTCATTAATTGATATTTGATAATTTATCATACGGTAATCAGTCATTCATAATCGGTCCTTGACCATCTACCTTTGGACGGCGTTTCCTCACGGTGGCCTGAGGCCTGACGGTCCACACCGCGCTATGTCCAGCACTGCCGCAATCATCGCCAACAATGATGAGAACATTGAAGACAATGAAGACGGCTCTCCGAGCCATAGAAAGAGCACAATGACAAGTCTGTTACAACCCATGGCGGGAGCCCTCTGTCCTCCGCGCTCTCTGCGCGCTAATACAGCAACCTAAGGATCGCTGATAATACGCGGAGCGCCGATACTGAGGCGAAGCCTCCGATACTGTGAACCTGCCGGCTTCACCCCTCCATGTCGCCAATGCATCCAAGGATGCGACGTGTACGTGCATGCCGAGAGGCCCGAGGCCTGACGGTCCACTGTCGCCATGTCCGTACTCCATATCCTGGAAAGTTATCATTGATAATTGATCATTATTTAGACAGGCCTGAGGCCTGACGGTCCACTGTCCGCATAATTTATCTTTCATCATTGATAATTGATGCATTGGCATAGAGCATCGACCCTGACGGCCGCGACATGACCGCATTCGCCGCCCTATGCTCTCCCCGCCATAGGTGACGGGGCATCAGAAGGGGAGAGCTCCAGCTCTGCCCCCACAATTCTACGGTAACCATGCATTCTCAATGATGCATTCCCACATATATTTCATTAAGGGGCGCGTCGGGTGGGGAGAACCCGACGCGCCCCTTTTTTTAGGAGGGTAGGGCCGGAGCTCTACCACATACAGTGTAAAGCCCGTCCCTTATGTCTGAACGATTCACAAGCCAGGACATTCTTTCGCCATAACAACATCGTTCCATAGTTCTTTATTACAAGAACCATTGTGACGAAGGTTGGTGTTAGGTACCATCCGCGGCAGCCGGCGTAGCCGGGCTCTGCCAAGAATTAGTGTCGGTCATCTTGTTGACTTTCTACAAAATAATATACCTATTAATACATCCGAGAGCGTCCATTCATGCCCATCTGTGCTCTCTGCCTCTCCGCGACTCTGCGTGCCAATGCTTAGAGCAAGGCTCGCCCCTGCGTTCCCTCATCCTATGCGCCCCCAGCGTGAAAAATACCTAAATTGCCGTGAATTTCCCAAAAATTTCCATCAGGAGTGTTAAAATGGCTATTTTGGGGCCATTTTAACACTCCTGATGACCCACTTTTTTCCATCAGATCAAAAATTAGCTCCTTCCGGATTTGCTAATTCCAAGCAATTTTTTTAACTTTGTAGTCGTTAAATTATCGATTATGATCATAACCCTGAAAGTTAAAAATTTCTTCTCCCTGCGTGATGATGCCGTTCTCGACTTCACCCTCGACACATCTTACCGCAGGAATCTTCGTGCTCTTTCAGACAATATCATCGACTTCAACGGAGACGGCATTGTGAATATCATTGGTCTTTTCGGCGGTAATGCTGCCGGAAAGTCAAATATAATAAAGGCCATTGCCTTTTGCCGGAATCTAATAGTCAATTCCCACCTTTCAAACGAGGGAGACCAATTTGATTTCCTTCCATTCAAGTTTGAAAGCGACAAACCGTCGGAGTTTTATATGGATTTCGTGGCGGAGGGTGTGGAGTATGAGTATTCATTCTCGATATTGAACGACCATATCATCTACGAAAGCCTTTATCATTATCCCAACAAAAGGAAGGCCAAGGTTTTCGTGCGTGAAAATGGAGATGTCTACTCATATGGAAAGGGGTTGATAGCCCGTCCAGCGGAAATAGAGGCGAACACAGGCTCCAAGACATTATTCCTTTCGCGCGCAAGCTCCATGAACAGGGCAATTCCCCGGACTGTCTACAATTTCTTCCTTAACAACATCATGATCGAGATCGGGACTCTCGATCCGAAGAACATCACCCGTGAGGATTTTGAGCTCTGCCGCCCAGTGCTGCTTCAGGCTTTTGAGGTCAGCGACAGCGACATCATCGATATCAGGTGGGATGAGACTGTCGCAGGACAGATGCGCCTGATCAGTTTTCACAAGGAAAATCCGGCCATGGCCTTCGATTTTGACAAAGAGGAGTCTGAAGGTACCAAGCGGCTGCTATTCATCCTTCTGAGCCTGTTTAAGAAGATTCGTCAGGGATGTGCCGTCTTTCTGGATGAATTCGATTTGAAACTTCATCTATATCTGGCAGAATTCATTCTTGATGTGGTTCGCGCGTCAAAAGGAATGCAGCTTGTGTTTACCAGCCATAATCCCATGCTGCTTGATACATCCAAGCTATTGCCTGAACAGATCGTGTTCGTAACTAAGCAGCCTGACGGAAACTCGGAATTCGTGCCATTGTCGGATTTCGAAGGAAATGAGCGTATCTCAGATGTAAGAAAGGCCTATCTCCAGGGTCGGTTTGATGGAGTGCCATATATTGGTAATATCCGCGCATTGATTTCTAAGGTGTTTGATAAGCAATGAGGGAAAGACGATTCAGGAAGTCGAAAAGACCGCATAAGGTCTTCCTCGTGGTCTGTGAAGGGGAAACAGAAGAGGAATACATCAACATGCTCAAAAGGCATTACCGTCTTCCTATTGCCATAAAGACTAAAGTAAGCGGCAACACCGTCAATTCCCGACTTGTAAATCAATACATCAAGGAACTGGGCCTGGACAAGGAAGACGAGTGCAGTGTCTTCTATGTCTATGATGCTGATATAGACTGCATAGTCAGCAGACTTCTGAAAATGCCGGGGAAGACTATACTGTCCAATCCGTCGATTGAACTCTGGTATCTTCTGCATTCCAAGGATTTTAAAAGATATATTGGATCTGATTCCATCATCAAGGAACTTTCCGACAGCCATCCCGTATGGAAATCCTATACTAAAGGTTTCTTGACCGCAGATCAGAAAAGTTTCCTGCTGAATAATCAGAAGAAAGCGTCTCAAAAGGCTGAAAAGATGGCTTGGCCCGGCAATCCATCGTCAAACATGCATGAATTCATATATGCGTTAGAGTCAGAAATGCTCTGACTCACGGTTTCTCCAATTATCTCCATTGTCCTATGGTACTCTGGTCTAAAAATCCTCTGAAATTCCCAAAAATTTCCATCAGAAGTGTTAAAATGCCCATTTTTGACCCATTTTAACACTCCTGACGACCTACTTTTTTCCATCAGACCAAAAATCACCTATTTCTAAAATCTCAGAAAATTCCGAAAAATCGAGAAACCTTTGACCCCATCCCTCCCGACCCCTATCGTACTTAAGCCTGAAACCTCGTTCGTAGAGGCTAAAGACTGAGGACTGAAGACTCAAGACTGAAGACTTATTTAAATTCTCTTAATTCTTCCAAATTTTACCTATCAATTTGCGAATTATTTGCAGATTACGCATTTTTTTTATAATTTTGCACCCTTGTAAGAAATATCCGGCCTATTTTACTATCGCCGGGTCTATAATCGCGATATGAAAAAAGAACAAAAGTCACTCTCCTCTAAGTCGACCTGCAAGGCGGCAAATGCCACTTGTAAGTCCACGAAAGGTAAAGGTAAAAAGATTGTAAACGAGCCAGATGGCATTCCCTCTAAACTGCTCTTCGAGACAAGCTGGGAAGTTTGCAACAAGATAGGCGGAATCTACACCGTCCTTTCCACTAAAGCACGTGTGCTTAAAGAGCAGTTTGGCGACAACCTCATATTCATCGGTCCCGATGTATGGACCGCCGACACTCCCTCTCCTTATTTTAAAGAAGTAAAATCACTACTTAAAGGGGCCTCTAAACTTAAGCTTCCTTTCGGTATCACTCTTCGCACCGGTCGCTGGGACATTCCCGGATCTCCGATCGTAGTGCTTATTAAATTTGAAGGGGTGTACCCGTCAATCAACGAGATATACGGTGAAATGTGGCGTCTTTTCGGCGTTGATTCCCTCCATTGCTACGGCGACTATCCTGAAGGATGCGCCTTCGGTGTGGCAGCTGCCACTACGATGCAGGCACTCGCCTCACATCTCGGCGCTAAGGATATCGATGTGCTTGCCCATTTCAACGAGTGGACTACAGGCATGGGACTCCTCTGGCTGCGCAAGATTATGCCCGGTGCCGCAAGCCTTTTCACGACTCACGCTACCTCTATCGGTCGATCCATATGCGGAAACGGCAAGAACCTCTATCAGTATTTTACCGGTTATAACGGCGACCAGATGGCCCGCGAGTTGAACATGGAGGCAAAGCACTCCGTAGAGAAGGCAGCAGCGATCAATGCAGACTGCTTCACGGCAGTCAGCTCGCTGACCGCCGATGAGTGCGCACAGCTCCTTGACAAACGCCCCGAAGTTGTTACACCTAACGGTTTTGAACCAGACTTCGTGCCGACCGGACGCGCCTATACCATCCGCCGCAACGCTGGACGCAAGCGCCTGCTTGAGATTGCTGAGAAAATGACTGGAAGAAAATGGAGCGACGACACTCTTATAGTGGCCACTTCAGGACGCAACGAATACCGTAATAAAGGTCTCGACGTGTTCCTTGACTCTATGGCTGAACTATCGCGCACCGGCGCTGCCGCCCGTCGCGACATCCTCGCGCTCGTCCTTGTTCCGGCATGGGTGCGCGAGCCTAACGGTGAGCTTCTGATCAATCTTAATCAGAACGGTTCCTTAGCTGTTTGGCCAGACTATCTGACGCATCGTCTCAACAATGAAGACTCCGATCCGGCATGTTGTCGTATTGCTCAGCTCGAGGCAGAAGGTCAGCTTGCGGGTCAGGGACAGGTGAAGACAATATTCATTCCCTGCTATCTTGACGGTTCTGACGGAGTGGTCAACATATCTTATTATGATCTGCTTACTGCCCTCGACATAACTGTATTCGCCTCATATTATGAGCCCTGGGGCTATACTCCGCTCGAAAGCATCGCTTTCGGAGTGCCGACCGTGACCACCGACAAGTCCGGATTCGGCCAGTGGGTGGAGTCGGACGTGGCCGGTGAACGTATCGAATCCCCGCTCGTGTCTCTTGAAAAGACCGGGGTAGTGGTTGCTCCACGTAATGACGAAAGCTACTGGGAAACTGCAAAGGCTATTGCACAGACTCTTGAGCTATTCTCCGGAGCTGACAGAAAAACGGTGGCTGCATGTTCGAAAGCGGCTTCCGGTACCGCATCTCTCGCTGACTGGAAATTCTTCATTTCTAAGTATGACGAGGCCTTCAACATAGCTGATAGTAACCGTGACAATAGATTGTCTAAAGAATCATAATACGAAAATCGTAAATTGTAAATCGTATAATTAAAACGCATAACGTAAAACAAAAATATATATGAAACTTCAAGTAAGCAACGCCAACCAGCCCCAGTGGCACAACATGGTGGTATCAAACTCTCTTCCCAAAAAACTCCGCCCGCTTGAGGAAATCTCCAAAAACCTCTGGTGGGTGTGGAACAGCGAGGCCAAGAACCTCTTCCGCGACCTTGACCACGATCTCTGGCGCAATACAGGAGAAAATCCCGTAATGCTTCTCCAGCAGCTCAGCTACGAGAGATTCCAGGAAATACAGAACGATAAACTCTGGATGGACCGTAT
>JAIDTS010000210.1 GCA_029060585.1 Muribaculaceae bacterium | reverse complement strand
TTCGCTTCTACCTGCTGCCCCGAAGGTATTGGCTACGCCATGAGTAAGTCACCGACAGGTCCGTGGGAATACAAAGGACATATCATGGACCATACCGATCGCACGCGTGGAAACCATCCCGGTATAATGGATTATAAGGGAAAGACCTACGTATTCGGCCAGAATTCGGAACTCCTGAAGCTCGAACAACCCGAATATCTTGAACGTCGCTCCGTAAGTGCCGCTGAGATGCACTATAATCCTGACGGCACGATTCAGGAAGTTCCTTATTGGTTTGATAATGTACTTGAGCAGATCGAACCATTCAATCCCTACCGCAAGGTTGAGGCCGAGACTATGTCGTGGGGCTACGGAATGCGAACTACATCCAAGAACCCCTGGGGTCCTGAGAAATGGAATCAGCTTGTGACGGCTATAGACGAAGGAGACTATATCCGCGTCAGTGGCGTAGACTTCGGAAATGGACCTAAGGAATTCTCAGTGGATGCCCAATGCCCCCTCTATGGCGGCGTGATGGAAATTCGCGTCGATGACGTGGAAGGTAAGAAGATCGGAGAAGTCAATATCACCGGCACTAAGAATAAGTTAGAGACTTTCACGGTTCCTGTTGAAAGCGTAAAGGGTATCCACGACCTGTTCTTCGTATTCAAAGGCTCAAAGGAGCAGAAGAAAAACCTCTTCAACCTTGATTGCTGGCAGTTCAAATAAATTAATTGAATTTGTTGCGAAAATCTGACTTACTCCAATAAATGCAGAAGGGGAGAGTTCCGGCTCTCCCCTTATTGCGTATTCCTCGAGAGCTTATCCCTCCAGCTATCTTGTTCAGGTCATGTCTTGTCAACGTGTGTCAATGTCGATTTTGTACTATGATTTAATCGAATTCGTGCATGCTTTTCTGACAAAATAGTATTATATTTGCGTTTTCTTAAATCAACTACCATTATGAAATTGAAATCCTTTATGGGGTGTCTGATGACTTTGACTGCTTTTTCGGCTTTTGCCGCTGAAAAAGTGTCAGTGAAATTCTATACCCCTGAGATCGTGAGAATTGTTAAAGTCCCGGATGGAAAATCTGATACTGATAGGGAGTCTCTTGTTGTTATCGCAAAACCGGAACAGGTAAAGGTTGCCGTCGCAGATAAAGGTAATGAGACCACATATAAATCATCCTCTCTTACTGTCGTAACAGACAATACTAACGGCAAGGTCAGCTTCTTTAAGCCGGATGGCACACTACTCGTTGCGGAAGGCAATCATGGCTTCACACCAATCACCGAGGGCATAGACAAAGGTGCCTACAAAGTGATGCAGAGCTTTGCCCTTGAGGCTGATGAGCCGATCTATGGCGTGGGTATGCTTCAGAACGGCAAGATGTCGCAGCGTGGCGAACACCGACTCATGCAGCAGTCTAATCTTGAGGATTTCGCCCACTTCTTTCAAAGCATCAAGGGCTATGGTATTTACTGGGACAACTATTCCCCCACTACGCTCAATGACAACGAGACGCTTGAACTTGAGTCGCAGGTTGGCGATCTCGTAGACTATTATTTCATGTATGGCGGTGATGCGGACGGAGTTATCGCCGACATTCGCTGGCTTACCGGCGGCGTTCCCATGGTGCCGCTCTGGACCTACGGTTTCCATCAGAGCCGTGAACGATACAAGACCCAGAACGAGCTTCTGGAGGTCGTAGACAATTACCGCAAACTCGGGATTCCTCTCGATGGTATCATTCAGGACTGGCAATACTGGGGCAGCAACTATACATGGAACGCCATGGAGTTCATAAGCCCTGACTTCGACCGAGCCCAGGAAATGATCGATAAAGTGCACGACAACAATGCTCATATAAGCATAAGTATCTGGCAAAGCTTTGGCCCGCAGACCAAACAGTATAAGGAACTTAAGGAAAAGGGCCTTCTTTTTGACTTCGAGACATGGCCTGAATCCGGTCTGACCGAATGGCCTCCTCGTCGCGATTATCTATCCGGAGTCCGCGTTTATGACGCATATAGTCCTGAGGCACGCGACATATATTGGAACCATCTCAAGCGTCTCCATTCTATGGGCATAGACGCATGGTGGATGGACTCAACCGACCCGGACCATATGCAGTATAAGGA
>JAIDTS010000021.1 GCA_029060585.1 Muribaculaceae bacterium | reverse complement strand
TACGACTACAGCCCGAGCCCCTGGCTGCTCTCTATCCTGGGCGAGAACGACGTGCGCAACGCCATCATGGTATTCGCAGGTAACTCCACTCCGGAACTTCCCGAGTTCGGCGGCGGTAAGTTCGCATGCTTCGGCATGGGCAACCCGGCATATGCAACCAACTATCTGATCAACGCACCCGAGATGTTCCTCATCCAGGCTGAGAGCAACCTGAGGAAATCAAGTCCGAATCTTGACGCAGCCAAGGAGGCGCTTCTCGTGGTGGCCAAGCGTAACCTCGACATCACCAAGGTAGAGGATCTTCCGGCTTCCAAGGACGAACTGCTCTCATTCCTTCGCGACGAGAGCGCGCGTGAGCTCTTCCAGGAAGGCCACCGCCTCTTCGACATCCGCCGCTGGGGCGTGAAGGGCAACGCGTATGCGTTCAACTCACCGAACATTGACTTCACCTTCAAGGATGTGGATCTCAGCAATGTAATCTTCCCGATTCCCGACGATGAGATCAACGCAGGCTTCGGCGTAGAGCAGACACCCAACTGGTCTGCCGGACGTCCACAGTAAAATTCCAATAGGCATAAACAAACAGAGCCGACCATGCGGTCGGCTCTGTCTTTTTTATATATATCATTGACCTTTCATCTCTGGTTGCGGTCGCCTCCATAGAGTTCCTTGGGGAAAGAGATCAGGCGGACATCGAGGTCGCGGACACGGACATCAAGGGCGTTCTCATTGAATATGCCGTAGGTCTTGCCTCGGAGCCATCCCTCGCCGTCGCATGGACGACGGTCGTAGACTCCTTTCTGATAAGGCGTGGTGTCAACGAGGTCGATGCGAACGTTGTCGAGCAGTATGTCGCGAATCTTGCCGGGAGTGTCGCAGCCGATGAAGATACCGTTTTCAGAAGTTGCGAAGATGTTGATGAAGCGGATATCCTTCACCGTTCCGCAGGCACCCTTCGTGGCACCCTTCGGAAAACGCCATCCGGCATCCTTGTGGTTGCCCACGGCGCGGGGATAGGAGGTGATGTAGATAGGCTCCGACTGACCCCACCATACTTCGGAGAAGAGGTGGCAGTCGAGAATGATGTTGGAGAAGATGATGTTTTCGACGCTTCCCTCATCGCGGTTCTGTATGCCGATGCCGCGGTTTGAGTCGCGGATGATGCAGTTGTCGAACGTCACATGCGATATGCGGTCCATATTTTCGGATCCGATCTTCACCGCGCATGAGCGTGATGTCATGATGCAGTTGGAGACGGTGATGTCGTAGCAGGGACCGTATTCCTCGAATTCCCGGCGGTTTTTAAGGCATATGCAGTCATCGCCGCTCTCGATGTAGCAGTCTGAGATGCGTACCTTATGAGAATGGTCGATGTCGATTCCGTCGCCGTTGCGCACCTTGAGGTTGTTGAGCAGCGATATTCCTGAAATAGCCACGTCGTGGCATCCTACGAGATGCACCGTCCAGTAGGCGGAATTGGCGATAGTCACGTCAGAGATGCGGACATTCTCGCATCCGAACAGAGTGAGCACGTGGGGACGCGGATCGAAAGTGGTCACCGGTTTCAGTTCGTAGGAATCATCAAGCTCTGCACCCATGAACGCCACGGCGTTGCCATCGATGCGTCCTGTGCCGGATATCGACACGTTCTTCAGGTCGGTTCCGGATATCCACATCATCCCTTCCCCTTCGTTGGCGCGGAAAGCCGACTCCTTATAGATAGACTCGTCGGGAGAGGCGAGCAGGATAGCGTTGGGCTGCAGGCGGAGGTCGATATTGGATTTCAGATGAAGCGGTCCGGAGAGGAAGGTATGTCCCGAAGGAAACAGCACCTGTCCGCCTCCTGACGCCGAGCAGGCGTCGATGGCTTTCTGAATGGCCAAAGCATCGTCTGCATGACCATCACCCTTTGCTCCGAAATCCAGCACATTCACGTCGTTGGCTAATGCGGTCGCCAACGCACAATGCATAATGCACAATGCATAATATCTCAAATTCATGGCTTATAATTTAAATTTGCGCTCTTTGCCTCTCTGCGCGCTCTGCGTGAGGCAAGCGATGCTTATCAATAATGGAACGATGACCCGCCGAGGAACTCACGCAGCAGCGATGTAGGTGGTATCTGATCGACGGGTATGGGGTCGAAATACTCAAGGAATTTAAGCAGTCGGTAGGCGTTGGCGTATTCCGGAACGTTGTGGGGCACCTGACGTAGAATAGGTTCGGCGTATTCCTTCATCACTCCGAGCTCGAAGAGGAGCGAGGAATTGAAGGTGGCGTCGGCGTTCTCCTGGAATGGGAATATCCATTTCTCCTCTCCTCGGCGCACTGACGGCCATCGGCGGATGGTGTCGAGGGCCGAGGTATGGCGGTAGCGGTAGTCGCGCACGATACGGCGTAGCAGTCGGTTGTCGTTGGGCGATATCCAGTTGTGGTCGTCGATGGCGAGGGTCGTCAGCGCGGATACATATACCTTAAATATAGAGGAGGCACCGACCGATGAGATTAGTTCCGGATTGAGGCCGTGGATTCCCTCGATGATGAGCACGTCGGTAGGCTCCATTCTGAGCGGTTTCTCCTTCTCTATGCGGCGCCCGAACTCGAAACTGTAGGTAGGCAGATTGACCGTCTCCCCTGCGAGGAGGCGCGATAGGTCGGAGTTAAGACGCTCCAGGTCGAGGGCATAGAGACTTTCGTAGTCGTAGTCTCCGGTCTCGTCGCGCGGAGTGACCTCGCGGTCTACGAAATAGTCGTCGAGCGAGATCATCTTCGGAGTGACGAGCGACGTCATGAGCTGCACGGCCAGGCGTTTGCATGTAGTGGTCTTGCCCGACGACGACGGTCCTGCAAGGAGCACGATTTTCGCTCCCCTGGCCACGATTTCGTCGGCTATGTGCCCTATCTGCCGCTCGTGCATCGCCTCGGCCACGTTGATGAGGTCGCGCACGGTGCGTCTGCGTACCGACATGTTGAGTTCCCCTACATCGCGCACCTTCACCACTTCGTTGAAGTGCATGTAGTCGGTGAATGCCTTGAACATCTTCGTCTGCCGTTCCGGCACGAGAGGCTGCTCCGGCTGCTGAGGGTCTCGGCCCATGAGTATGAATCCGTCGGCGTAGGGATGTAGCGCGAACACGGGCGCATATCCGGTAGAGGGGGGGAGAGCTCCGTAATAGCTGTCGGCGAGGCCGTCCAAGGTGTAGTATGTAGTGTAGAGCTGCCCGGTGGTCTCGAAGAGAAGTACTTTGCTGAAGAGGTTCTGGCTACGGAGCGTTGGGATGACGTCGGAAGTCAGCCGCTCGTGTCGCTCAAAGG
>JAIDTS010000209.1 GCA_029060585.1 Muribaculaceae bacterium | reverse complement strand
GATTGTCATCACGACAACCAATCTTCTGTTAACCTTAAAATCTAATACCATGAAAAACTCGATGCAAAATTAGTGATAAATTCCGAAATGATGTTATAAAACATATAAAATCTTTCAGAATTTAATGTTTTTTAACATAAGATGAAAAGAAAAGACATAAAAAGGGGGCTGGCTGTGATATATCTCGCCGCCGTAGCCTGCACGATAGCGGTGTTCGCGATGGCCTACCGCCACCAGCGAAACGAAGACAAGGAGGAGATGGTGGAGGTCAAGACCACCGTCAATCCCGGTTGGAGCGACCGACTCACCAACGAACTCTCCGACACGCCCGGCCTGCAGAAGATGGATGCGCAGATCGAGCGTTTTATAGGAAAATGGAATATACGGGGACTTTCGCTGGCGGTCACTCGCAACGATTCGCTGCTCTACGCAAAAGGCTACGGTATGGCAGACGTGGAGCAGGGTCGCCCGATGACGCCTCAAAACATCATGCGGCTCGCATCGGCGTCTAAACTCGTGACAGCCATTGCAATCATGCGCCTGGTGGAAGACAGGCAGCTGAGACTCGATTCGAAAGTGTTCGGTTCGGATGGCATCCTCAATGATACGGCCTACACGGCGGCCATCAAGGACCCAAGGCTCTTCGACATAACGGTTGACCATCTGATGCAACACAAGGGTGGCTTCGGAATGGGGGCCGGCGACCCGATGTTTAACACCAAGGATATCATAGCGGCGAAACATCTGCCGGGACCGCCGACCAACGAGGAACTGACGGAGATAGTGCTCGGACGAAAGATAGCCTTCACGCCGGGAAAGGGTTTCAGATATTCGAATTTCGGCTACATGCTGCTTTCGCTCGTAATCGAGCGTGTGACGGGGAAGAGCTACTGGGACTATGTGACGGAGGAGGTGCTGCATCCTGCCGGATGTTTCCGATTCAAGCCGGCCACTAACTATTATGCAGACCGAAGCGAGGACGAGGTGCGTTACTATGGTCCTGACACGGTAGCCGTGGAGGAATGGAACGGCAGCGGAAGAATGGTGGAGCGGGTATATGGCGGAAGCAACGTGAACGGGCTGTTGGGTGCCGGAGGGTGGTGCGCGTCGGCGTCAGACTTGGCGCGATTAGTGGCCGCAACTGACAAATATCCACACGTCAGCAACATCATCAGCAACAGGTCGATCGACTCGTTGACGGCGTATGCCAAAGATGACAGGGTGTCACGCGGATGGAGCGAGATAGACGAACATGGTAAATGGCGACGCACGGGGACCCTCTCTTCCACCCACACGCTCATAGAGCGTTTTCCAAACGGGGAATGCTGGGTGATGATCACGAATTCAGGCGTCTGGACTGGCCACAATTTTTCGCGGTCCATGACCCAGCTGATAAGCGACCTCCGAGCCCGCTATGGCAATGCCTTACCCCGACGCGATCTCTGGTAAGTGCAGAGCGATCTCCGACCCCAAAGTTGACCTTCAGTATCACATGCTATCGGTCCGCGAGCGAAGCGAGAGAGCCTCTGCCTCTTTGCTTCCGAGTTCCTCATCTTAAGACTTAAGACTAAAGACTGATGACTTAACTGCTCAGCGAGCCCTTTGCCTCTCTGCGTGAGAATTTTCTGTACTTGCGAAAGTTGAATTAAATATAAAGATATTATGGAAAAGAAAGAACTGAAATATTCTGAGGCTATAGCCGAACTGGAGGCTATCACGGCTAAGATGCAGAGTCCGGACTGTGACATCGATTCTCTGGCCTCACTGACGACGCGCGCGCTTGAACTTTTGAAGATATGCAAGCAGAAGCTCTTCCAGACGGATGAGGAGGTACGCCACTGCCTCGAGACCCTCAACGACTCGCTGAGCTGAGCATCGCCCGCTCCCTCTCGCGGATCAAGGCCCCGGCGGGGAGTCCTCCTACAAAAAATGTCCGACCCTCGATGGGCCGGACATTTTTAGTATTTAATCTTTTATCTTTAATCTTTAGTATTTGATTACTGGCTCCAGCTCCTTGGCCTGCGCGATCATCTTCTCGAGCTCAGTCACTGAGGGAACACGGTTGCAGAGATTTTTTGCATCATTCACCTCTACCATCTTCGGGTGAAGGTTTGCGGCCACACGGTGACGGAATTCCTTGACAGTGTCTACTCCCGCTGCCTCGAGCAGCTCGGCAAACTGTCCGGCGACTCCCTTGATGCGGAACAGGTCAGCGTGGTTGGTCCATTTGAGAATCAGTTTGGGGCTGATACCGGTTTCTTCGGCCACTTTCTTACGGCCGGCCGGGGTGGCGCATTCCTTGAGAAGGTCTTCTGTTGTTTTGATTCCTACTTCCTGAAGTTTTGCGGCATAGGCGTCTCCAATGCCTTCGATTTCTGCAATTTTATAAGACATAATATTTGGGGGTATTAGTGAAGGCAGATTGGCCCGCCTTATTGTTATAAACCCGCCAAGTTTGTATTAGTTCGCAGAAGAAATATGTTTTACAACATATTATTGCG
>JAIDTS010000208.1 GCA_029060585.1 Muribaculaceae bacterium | reverse complement strand
ACATAATCTTGATAGTTTTGTGTTAGAAAAATTGTATAGTTGTCGTTTTAGACTGCAAAACTAATTAAAAAAATCCAAACGGCGAAATTTTTTGGCGTTTTTTGCACATATTTTTGAGGTTTGTGCATAAAAAAGAGCCGATTTTGGGAAAAACGGCTCTTTTTAGTCTTCAGTCTTGTTACTAATCCTTGTTACAAACCTACTTTACGGTCCAAGTATCGTTGGTCTTAAGCACCATGTCGCGGAGGGATGAGAAACCCTTCTTAGTCTTCACTTCCTCAACCTGCGCTGCAACCTCCGCCTCATAGGTGAGAGCTGAATAGTCGCGAATCACACCGAGAGCGAGGGGAAGGTCGCGGCCATCCATCATGGCGAGCTGCTGCTGAAGGAAGTTGCTCTCGCAGTGCGCGTCGTGGACGAGGACATCGTCGAGCGTATATCCATCCTCCCCTATCGTGACAGCCTTCACATTGAAACCGTCCTGAACGAGGCCCTTGTCATGGTTTTTGCCAAAGATCATCTTCTCACCGTGGCGCAGATAGATGGTATGGTCGTCGCGCACCTCCTTGTCGACTATGTTGGCGTGGATACCATTGTTGAAGATCACGCAGTTCTGAAGAATCTCGACCACAGACGCGCCCTTATGCCTTGCGGCCGCCTCCATCACGTCTACACTAATGTCAAGACCGACATCGAAAGAACGCGCGAAGAAATTACCGCGCGCGCCGAAGCAAAGCTCGGCAGGAATGAACGGGTCTTCCGTCGTGCCGTAGGGGCTCGACTTGGAGACAGTGCCTCGGTCGGAAGTCGGGCTATACTGGCCTTTGGTGAGGCCATATATCTTGTTGTTGAGTAGGAGCATGTTGATATCCACGTTGCGGCGTACCGCATGGATGAAGTGGTTACCTCCGATAGCGAGGCCATCACCGTCTCCCGATATCTGCCATACGGTCAGTTCCGGGCGCGACGTTTTCACGCCTGTAGCTATGGCTGCCGCACGACCATGTATAGTGTGCATGCCATACGTATTCATATAATAAGGGAGGCGTGATGAGCAGCCGATGCCGCTGACCACCACTGTGTCTTTCGGAGCGACACCTATGCGTGCCATGGCCTTGTGAAGGGTATTGAGAATCGCATGGTCTCCGCATCCGGGACACCAGCGGACGCTTGCCCCGTTTTTATAATCGCCGGGGGCGAAAGTGCATTGATTGTTTTCCATTGTTGTCTTGTAGTCTGCGGATTATCATTCGTTGATATGCTTCAACACTCCATCTACGATCTCAGACACCATGAATGGCTGGCCTTCGATCTTATTTATGCGCTTTATCTCCACTCCGGGAAGCTTCTGCTGCAGGTAGTCGGCAAACATACCGGTATTGAGCTCAGCCACAATCACATTCTTATACCTGCGGATCTCCTCGAGAGCATTGGCAGGAAGCGGATTTATGTAGCGGAACTGGGCGAGAGCCACATGGTGGCCATCGCGGTTAAGCTGCTCGCAGGCCGTCAGCATATGGCCATATGTTCCTCCCCAGCCTATCAGGAGAGTATCCGCGGCGCGATCACCCTGAATTTCAAGAAGGGGGATATCGTTGGCGATATTGGCGACCTTCCTTCGGCGTGTCAGCACCATCTTCTCATGGTTGGCCCCATCGGTGGAAATCACACTTGTCTGAGCGTCTTTTTCAAGGCCGCCTACGCGATGCATTGCACCAGGCATTCCGGGGGTAGCCCAGTAGCGGGCGAGGCTCTCATCATTCCTCATATAAGGAGTCCAGCCTTCCTCAATCTGCTTTTGGCTTACAATAGGCACCTTGATGGAGGGATAGTCCTCGTCATCCGGCACACGCCAGGCGCTTGAGCCGTTGGCGATGAACGCATCGGTGAGGAGAATCACGGGGGTCATATGCTCAACAGCTATACGGGCAGCCTCGAAGGCCATGGTGAAGCAATCCGTAGGGCTTGCGGCAGCCACCACGCAGAGAGGAGACTCTCCGTTGCGTCCATACAACGCCTGCATCAGGTCGGTCTGTTCAGTTTTAGTAGGAAGGCCTGTCGATGGTCCTCCACGCTGCACGTCGATGACCACGAGGGGAAGCTCGGCCATCACAGCGAGTCCTATACCCTCGCTCTTTAGTGCGAGCCCTGGACCTGAAGTGGAGGTGACAGCGAGGCATCCTGCATAAGAAGCACCGATAGCGGAGCAAACCCCCGCAATCTCATCCTCCATCTGGCATGCTTTCACACCGAGGTCCTTACGCTTCGCAAGTTCATGAAGGATATCGGTGGCGGGAGTAATGGGATAGCTTCCAAGAAAAAGGGGCAGACCGCTTTTCTCAGATGCCATGATAAGGCCCCACGCCGTGGCCGTATTGCCGTTGACATCCGTATATACACCAGGTCTTACGACTTCAGTCTCGATGCGATAGGTAGGCATGGAAGCATGTGTGTTATGGCCATAGTCCCAGCCGGCCTGCACCACCTTTGCATTGGCCTCGTAGACTGCGGGCTTCTTCGCGAACTTAGCCTTAAGCTTATGGAGGACTCCCTCAACAGGGCGGTCGAAGAGCCAGCACACTATTCCGAGCGCCAGCATGTTCTTGCATTTCATCATCGCCTTCTGATCCATACCGGAATCCGCGAGCGCGGCTTTCAAAATAGTGGTCATAGGCACGAGCATTATGTGTTCGGGATCTATGCCCAGCTCGGCAACGGGATCATCCGTCGCATACTCAGCCTTCTTAAGATCTGCCGGGCGGAAGGTATCGCTGTCGCAGATAATGACCCCGCCTTTCTTAAGATAACGGAGATTTGTCTTTAGCGCAGCCGGATTCATTGCTACGAGCACGTCAGCAGCATCACCCGGAGTGTGCACGCCACGACCAATGTGAACCTGAAAACCGCTTACACCGCTTAGAGATCCCTGCGGAGCGCGGATTTCAGCCGGATAGTCAGGGAATGTAGAGATAGTGTTTCCCTCACCGGCACTCACATTTGAGAAGATGTTTCCGGCCAGCTGCATGCCATCGCCGGAATCTCCAGAAAATCTAACCACCACGCTTTCCTTCGTGATGACGTCTGTGTTAGGCAACATATGTTAAATGTTTTAAGTTGTCAGTCTTTCGTCTTCAGTGTGACAATCAATCCTGAAGTCCGGACTGCAAAGTTAATGTATATTTTCAAAACAAACAAGAGTTCACCGCATAAAAAACGGACATTTTTCAAGAAAATGTCCGTCCGTAAGCCTATATATCGGCTCCTATGCTATAAATATGCAATTACTATTCAAAACAAATCAGAAATACTTGACTTCAGAGCCTTCGAGGGATGAGAGGACTGAGTTAGCCAGTGAGCTTGCGCCGATACGGAAAAGGTCGTGAGTGAGCCATTCGTCGCCAAGCACTTCCTTCACGATTGCGTAATATTTAAGTGCCTCTTCTGTAGTACGGAT
>JAIDTS010000207.1 GCA_029060585.1 Muribaculaceae bacterium | reverse complement strand
AGAGCCAGTGGACTATAGCGGTCAGAGCGAACTGAAGTCTCGACCAGTCGACTACTTGAATCAAATCTTCCATGGTTTTTATTGGGTTTTTAAGTTTTTTTAGATTTCAGCTTTCAGCTATCAGCTTTCAGCGGGTGGTGAGCTGCTCGGCTACGGCTCGGGCACGGTCATCGTCGTTGTCGTAGTTTTCCTTCAGAAGATCGGGAAAGAAGAAAAGCTTGAAGACAAAGAAAAGAATAATCACCTTTATGAAGATAATGGCCCATAGTTTCTTGCCGACAGTCATGTTTCTGAAACCGTCGACATAGAAATCCAATACTTTTCTTGCCTTGCTGGCGATGCTTCCCATATGAGTGCGTTAAAAATCGTTGATATTAATACGCAAATTTAGCAAACTGTCGCGACATATGCAAAAAAACGCCCTCTTGTTTTACTCCTTTTATCTGAAATAATGCTCTAAAACATAAAAAAATCCCAATTTCATGATTGAAAATGGGATTTTTTAGTTTTTTGGTTTTCGAGTTGACGACTACTTCATGTCTTTGACGGCTCCGTTGACCTTGAGGGCCTCATAGGCGCGCGCAGCTTTGGCGCGTGCCTCGTCGACGGATTCGCCACGGGCGAGGATAACGCCCATGCGCCGGTGGCCATGCACCTCAGGTTTGCCGAAGATACGCATCTGAGTGCCGGGCTCGGCAAGCACCTGTTCGAGATTGTCGAACTCAACGCAGTCCGTGTCGCCTTCAAGCACAATCGCACGCGATGCAGAAGGGCCGTAGAAGTCGATTGCCGGAACGGGGAGACCAAGAAGGGCGCGAACATGAAGCGCGAACTCAGACATATCCTGAGAAATCATAGTCACCATACCGGTGTCGTGCGGACGGGGGGAAACCTCGCTGAAGATGACCTCATCACCCTTGATGAATAGTTCGACGCCGAAGATGCCGTAACCGCCAAGCGCGTCGGTCACCTTCTTAGCTATCTCGCGTGCTGACTCGATAGCTTTCTCCGACATAGGCTGCGGTTGCCAAGAATAGCGGTAGTCGCCGTCGATCTGGATATGCCCGACAGGCTGACAGAAGGAAGTGCCTGCCACATTGCGGACGGTAAGCAGAGTGATCTCATAATCGAAATCAACGAAGCCTTCCACTATCACGCGGCCTGCTCCGGCGCGGCCTCCTTCCTGTGCCTCTTTCCAGGCATGGTCGATCTGACCATGATTCTTGATAACGCTCTGTCCATGACCCGAGGAGCTCATGATAGGCTTCACCACACAGGGAATACCAATCTCCTTCACAGCCTCGTCGAATTCCTCGCGTGTGGAAGCGAAGCGATAAGGAGACGTCGTGATTCCAAGTTCCTCATGGGCGAGTCGCCGGATGCCCTCACGGTTCATAGTAAGCCATGCGGCCCGCGCGGTAGGAGTCACATTATAGCCTTCCTTCTCCAACTCCACGAGGGTAGAAGTAGCTATAGCCTCTATCTCAGGGATGATATGGTCGGGCTTCTCCAGCTCCACAATCCGACGAAGCTCGTCGCCATCGAGCATATTGAAGACATAGCTACGGTGGGCCACCTGCATGGCGGGAGCACCGGCATACTTATCGCATGCCACTACCTCAACGCCGAAGCGCTGGAGCTCAAGAGCCACCTCCTTACCGAGTTCTCCACTGCCGAGGAGCATTGCCTTGCGCCCTTTCGGAGTCATTACACTTCCAATCTTTGACATGGTTTTATTTAATTGAGAATTGTGAATTAAGATTTTTATTTACCACAAGCGCCTCTCCGAGGCTACTGGACTTTTTCATGGCACCCCAGGCTGAAGCCTGGGGTATCTACATAATCTCAGCTCTCCGAGCTGACTTATCTGTTGATCAAACCGAAAAATAACAATGGGCAACATTTTTACTTGGAGGAGAGTTTGACGGAGGCGGGCTTCAGGCCTTTGGCTGTAGCCTTCAGCGTGGAAGCACCTTTGCGTCCGTTAGACTTCACGATGGCCTGCGCGCGTCCTTTCCAAGTAGTAGCCTTGGCGTCATAATAGGGATCCGGATCCTTAAGGAGAGCGTTGCCGGCTGCCTTCAGCATAGCGCTGCCGGAAACCGCGAATTCCACCGGGAATTCAGCGTCTGGCACTACCCTGCCGTCAGCGTCGACTACCTCAGCGATGACATAGACGAGATCCTGATTATCCGCATTCATTGAAGTCTTATCAGGGGTCAGTCGTATCGCCACCGGATCTCCGGCTGTAGACAGGGTGACAGACTCAACCTCATTGCCATCGGAGTCAAGACCTACGGCTTTCAGAGTGCCGGGAGCATAAGCCACCTCAAAGACAGCGAGACAGTCGTTGGCCTCACCGGCCTCCTTCTCACCCATCAGCTGATCGTCGAGATACAGACGAACCTTGGGATATCGGCTCTGAACCTCCACCTGTATCGGCTTTCCCTCATGACCTTTCCAGTTCCATGATTCCCAAGTAGGCCAAACGCTCCACATTGTGGTGCGGACCTCACCATAGTATCCGTCGGGTTCGCGGACAGCCATATAAAGTTTCACATCATCGTTATACAGCATATCGCGATAATGAGAGATAGGCTTACGCCATCCCGTTATATCCACATCACCGCAGTAAGATCCATGCCACGGCCACTGATAAGCCATCCACTGCTCACCCTCGGTCTCTCCCTTATAGAAGTTACGGCCAAGACCTGACTCACCGAGATAGTCGAGACCAGTCCAGACGAAATCGCCTATCACATAGGGATTCTCCTTTACCTTGTGCCAGTTGGCCGCCGCATCCCGAGGATATGATTCAGTCTGCCACATAACACGCTCAGGACAACGCTCATGGTCGCTCTCAGACTTATGAATCATATAGTTGTAGCCTACAATATCGAGAGCCTCAGCATGGGGGTCGTAGATCTCCCAGTCGGGGTCCCAGGCGCAAAGAGCCTCCGTCACCGGACGGGTAGGGTCGAGACGACGGCATTCATTTGCAAAACTGCGGGCAGTAGTCACCACTCCGATATGTTTACGCTCTATCACCTCGTTGCCGATGCTCCAGGCTATAATCGAGGGATGGTTGCGGTCACGGCGAACCATATCCCCTACATCCTTCACGCCCCACTCGTCGATCCAGAGGTGGTAGTCGTCGGCATTCTTCTGATCGCGCCATCCATCGAAAGCCTCGTCAATGACAAGGATTCCCTGACGGTCGCATTCATCAAGGAATGCTGGAGATGGAGGATTGTGGCTTGTACGGATAGCATTGAAACCGGCTTCCTTCATCAGGCGTACTTTTCTCGCCTCCGCCGCATCGAAAGAAGCCGCGCCAAGCATACCGTTGTCATGATGGACACAAGCTCCGTTTAGCAACACAGGCTCACCGTTGAGCTTAAACCCTTCCTCCGCAGAATAAGAAATAGTGCGAATACCGAATTTCTCACTTACTTTATCCAGAATCTTCCCGTCATGTTTGAGCGTGAGATTCATAGTGTACAACGACGGAGAATCCGGACTCCAGAGTTTGGGATCTTTGATCTCCATGGCTCCCTGAACAGCCGCCTTAAATCCATCCATAGGCATCTCAAACGACGCAATCTCGGAACCAGATGGATCAATGACGCTTATACATGCATCAAATTTCTGCAGATCTTTACTTCCATCCACATCGAAAGAGTAACCTATCACCGCTGTTGAAGGCGAGATTTCCTTTGTAGATATGAAAAGCGACCACGGAGCTATCGCCACCTCACCTGTCTTGATCAAACGGACATGGCGGTAGATGCCGGACCCGGTGTACCAGCGTCCGCTTCTTCCATGGGAACTGTCCACGTCCACCTCTATGGTATTCACACCTGCATGGAGATAAGGAGTGACGTCGTAGATTACCGATGAATAACCATAAGGACGGAAACCGACCTCATGACCGTTGACCTTAAGGGTCCAACGCTCGTAGACACCCTCGAAAAGCAGAGAATACCTGGAGTCTGCGAGATCCTTTGCTGTAAGGTCGATTTTCTTTTCATACGTACCCTTTCCACGGGTGACGAAACCGCCTTCATTGTGGGCACTGGCCTTGCTATCGAATGGAAGTTCTATGCTCCAGTCGTGAGGAAGGTCGACGGTTTTTGTGAACGGTTGAACCATTGATCCGGAATCCGGAACGAGGGAGAAGGTCCAGCCGTCGTCAAGCAGGCGGGATTCGCGCGCTCCTGCCGGAAGGGCAAGCGCGGAGGCTGCGGCAGCAGCCAGAATCATTTTGTGTTTAAGCATGGTTGTATTGTTGTGTTGACAATGAAATATTGGGGGAAATCAATACTCTATCTCCGACCAGTCGGGAGGATTCACTCCCATCAGATGACGGACGAAGAAATCAAAGCGTTTGTGCTCTCCGAACGACTCACCCATGGTGTGTGCCGCTCCTGGAACAACCACAAGCTCGAAATCCTTGTTTGCCTTTATAAGGGCATCCGCCACCTGCATTGTGGAAGCCGGGTCGACATTATCATCGAGTTCGCCGACCACGAGCATCAACGGACGGGTCAGAAGATGCGCGTTCTCGACATTCGAGGCCTCTATATAGGAGTCATCAATGGGATAGCCGAGCCAT
>JAIDTS010000206.1 GCA_029060585.1 Muribaculaceae bacterium | reverse complement strand
GGGCATACCATGTGGAATTGACGTTGGTGGCCGTCGAGTCGTTTATCCAGCGCACTCCGTCGAGTTCCCTTACGAATTCAAGTCTGTGCTCGACTGCTTCGAAGTCGCCAAGGGCTGTGCGGATCGTGTCGCTCTTGATCGAAAGCAGGCTGGCTGAGATTCCTGCCGCCATTGAATTGTAGAGGTTGTGGCGTCCCTGAAGTGAGATGCGGTCCCGCGGAATTTCCCATGTCTCTCCCGGAATGTCGAAGTGTACGATTCCCTCTTCGTCTTCCCACGCCACGGAGTCAGGCTCGTATGTGTCGGAGAAGGGCATGAGGCGCGCTTCTGTCTGCAATGCCTTGACCTGCGACGTGACGATCGGATCGCCGAGCCAGTAGACGAAGTAATCGTCGGCCTCCTGGTTACGGGCGATACGGAATTTGGCCCGGGTGTAGTTCTCCATTTTATGGTCATAGCGGTCCATATGGTCAGGTGTGATGTTGAGCATCACCGCTATATTGGCCTTGAACTCATACATGTTTTCAAGCTGGAAGCTGGAGAGCTCTATGACGTAGACGTCATGCGGCTCTTCGGCCACCTGAAGCGCCAGACTCTTGCCTACATTGCCGGCGAGTCCGACGTTAAGCCCCGCTTTCTCTAATATATGGTAGATCAGCATCGTGGTGGTCGTCTTGCCGTTGGAGCCGGTGATGCATACCATTTTCGCATCGGTAAACCATCCTGCGAACTCTATTTCCGAAAGGATCGGGATGCCGGCTGCCGTCGCCTCGGCTACAATCGGGGCCGTAGGTGGAATTCCGGGGCTCTTCACTATGTAGTCGGCGCCGAGCACGCGCTTCCTGGAGTGTCCGTTTTCCTCGAAGAGGATTCCTCTTCTGAGCATGGCTGCCCGGTACTTGTCTGGGATCGGACCGTTGTCGCTGACGAATACCTTCATGCCGAGCGATTCGCCCAACGCGGCCGCTCCGACGCCGCTTTCCCCGGCCCCGAGCACTATGAGTGTCTTTCCTTCGAATTCTTTCTTATTCTTCATTGTATAGGTGTAGTTCTAATTTCTAAATATTTATATCTTAAGACTCAAGACTCAAGACTTAAGACTTACCTGATCTTCAACGTGACGAAAGTCAGTGCCGCGAGCAGGATGCCGATGATCCAGAATCGCACTACTATCTTGGATTCCGGTATCGGTTGCTTTGGAAAGTTGATGAGACTCTGTATGTTGGTGTCCCCTGCTTTCTGGAAATGATGGTGAAGCGGAGTCATCTTGAATATCCTCCGTCCCTGGCCGTATTTCTTTTTCGTAAGCTTGAAGTATGCCACCTGCATCACTACCGAAAGGTCTTCGATGAAGAAAATCAGGCAGAGAAGAGGAATAAGCAGCTCCTTACGAATGAGAATTGCGAAGACGGCAAGTATGCCTCCGAGCATCAGGGATCCGGTATCTCCCATGAAAACCTGCGCCGGGAAGGCGTTATACCATAGGAATCCGACAAGCGCGCCGATGAAGGCCGCCGCGTAGACCACCAGCTCCTCCGAGCCGGGTATATACATTATGTCGAGATAGCCGGAGTATATGACGTTGCCGCCGAGATAGGCCATCACGGCGAGGGCCACTCCGATGATGGCCGATGTGCCTGCGCAGAGACCGTCAAGGCCGTCGGTGAGGTTGGCCCCGTTGCTGACAGCCGTCACGGCCACGATCACTACTATTACGAAGATGATCCATCCGGCAGTGTGGGCGGCGTTTTCATTTGGAATCCATGAGGTCAGCCATTGATAGTTGAAGTTGTTGTTCTTCACGAATGGAATAGTGGTCTGAGGAGTCTTATAGACCTTCACCGGATGGACAGTCCTGTCCTGATCGGCGATATCGTAGGAGCTTGACGCCATGACTACGGTTGGCCCATCGTGGGATGTAGAGGTGATCATGGATGCCATGGTGAGTTCGGAGACTGCCTCCTTCTCCGTGGTCAGCGGTACACTGCTCATTTTGATGTCCGGTGACAGCCACATCGTCAGTCCTACCAGCAGTCCGAGTCCGACCTGACCGATGATCTTGTATTTTCCCTGCAGTCCGTCTTTATTATGGTATTTGATCTTGCGGTAGTCGTCGAGAAAACCGATGGCTCCTGTCCATAGCGTAGCCACAAGCATCAAAAGCATATAGATGTTGGCGAGGTTGCCTATCAAGAGGCATGGTACCATGATGGAGGCTATGATGATGATGCCACCCATTGTTGGGGTGCCGGTCTTCTTCATCTGGCCCTCGAGGCCGAGATTGCGCACTACTTCGCCCACCTGCATTCGTTGCAGGCGGTCTATGATGCGCCGTCCGAAGATGAGCGCTATCAGCAGCGAGAGCGTAAACGTCATTCCGGCTCGGAAGGATATGTAGGTCATCAGATGGCGCCCGGGGAAATCAATGGAGCCACTATCCTGGAGGTATTCGAAAATGGAGTAAAACATTTTTTCGGTTCTGGGGTTGTTGGGTTGTGAGGGCGTTGGGTTATGAATTGAAGAAGGCGACGACTTCCTCGCGGTCGTCGAAATGGTGGCGTACTCCCTTGATTTCCTGATATGGTTCGTGGCCTTTTCCGGCAATCAGTACCACTCCCCCTTTCGGACATGTGGAAAGGGCCGTGCGGATAGCCTCCCGGCGGTCCGTGATGCAGAGGGTGCGTCGGTGCTCCTCGGCGCTCAGTCCGGCCTTCATCATTTCGATTATTGATTCTGGTTCCTCGTCGCGCGGATTGTCGGATGTCAGGATGAGCCTGTCGCTTCGGCAGGCGGCCTCCTGCGCCATCATTGGGCGTTTCCCGTGGTCGCGGTTGCCCCCGGCGCCTACTACAGTGCAGATATATCCGTCGCTGCCGAGCACATCGCGGATCGTGTCCAGCACATTGACGAGTGCGTCGGGAGTGTGGGCGTAGTCGACGATAGCCGTCACTCCATCAGGACTGCGGAAGGTCTGGAAGCGTCCGGCTACGGGCACGAGTCGGCTCATGTTGACCAGCAGCTCTTCTTTCGGAAGCCCCGAGAGGAAGGCCGCCCCATACACCGCGGTCAGATTGTAAGCGTTGAAGCGTCCGGTAAACTGTACCTCCACTTCCTGTCCGTTGAGCGAGAGTAGAGTGCCGTCGAGGCGGCTCTCGATCACGCGGCCGCGGAAGTCGGCGTCGCTGCGCAATGAATATGTATAGGTCTTGGCCTTGGTGTTCTGGATCATATAGCGTCCTGCCTTGTCATCGATGTTGACCAGTGCGAAGGCCGAGGACGGGAGCATATCGAAGAAGGCTTTTTTTGCGTTCATATAGTTTTCAACCGAGCCGTGGTAGTCGAGATGGTCGCGGGTAAGGTTGGAGAATATCGCTCCGGTGAAGTGCAGCCCTGCTATTCGCTTCTGCTGGGCTGCATGGCTCGACACCTCCATGAAGGCGTATTCACAGCCTGCCTCCACCATTTCGGCAAGCAGACGGTTGAGGGTGATGGGGTCAGGTGTGGTGTGGGTGGTTGGTATGGCACGCGTCCCTACGTAGTTGCATACCGTAGATATCAGTCCTGCCTCGAAACCCTCCAGACGTGCCATTTCATAGAGGAGAGTCGCTGTGGTGGTCTTGCCGTTGGTGCCGGTCACCCCTACGAGCTTCAGGCTCTGCGATGGATATCCATACCATGCAGAGGCAAGGCATCCGAGAGCGTCTGCTGAATTCTCGACGCGTATGTAGGTGATTCCCGGCTCGAACTGGGCTGGCATGGTCTCGCAGACAATGGCTCCCACATGGGCTGAGGCCACTACGGGAATATATTTGTGTCCGTCGGTGGTCACCCCGCGCACGGCCACGAACAATCCTTCCTTCTGCGCTTTGCGAGAGTCGCTTTCAAGCGCCACTATATTTTTATCGGTGTCCCCCACTATCTCGAGAGGCCTGATGTCTTTAAGCAGTGTCGATAGTTTAGCAGTCATATTTTTAGTCTTAAGTCTTGAGCCTTTTGATTGTGGCTTTTGAATTTGAGGTTTTGTTAAATACCTAACGTCAGTATGATCTTCTGTCCCCGGTTCACCTGAGAGCCTGCTGGAATCGATTGTCGCGTGACTCTTCCGGCGCCTTCGACATTGACGTTGAGTCCGCGGCTCTCCAGAAGCCTGATGGCGGAGCGAAGGTCGAAGCCTGTCACGTCTGGAACTTTCCCGGACGGATACTCTTTCTTCGGTGTCAGTTTCTTTATGGGATGCCCTATGGCGGTTGCGATCTTTTCTGTATCGTGGCTGGTGGTGGCGGATACTGTAGGGCGCTCCCCTCCGGCAGTCATCTTCAGTTTGGGGGTAGCCGCGAGCATTCCGCGTGCGTGCATCTTGAGCGCTATCTGCTTCATTACCTGGCCCGACGTGCGGTTGGCGCTAAGGCCTGCAGCTCCCTGTACGAGAACCATGCAGCTATATTTCGGCTCCTCGTAGGGGAAGAAGCCGGCAAACGCGAAACGTCGCTTGGCTGCGTTATACTGTCCTTTCTCCACCGGGAAGGCCGTTCCGGTCTTTCCGACGATCTTGACCCTGTCGTCGCGCACAAGGCGGGCGGTACCGTGCTCACCCCATACCACTTCATGTATGCAC
>JAIDTS010000205.1 GCA_029060585.1 Muribaculaceae bacterium | reverse complement strand
GAAGGAGTCGTGAGGATAGCCGTGCTGCCGACGCATGCGATTGACGGTGAGGACGTGCGCTTCAGCGTGAGTGTCGACGGAGGCGAACCGACGGTTTTCAGCCTGAAGGAGCCATTCCGTTCCGAACGATGGAAGCAGAATGTGATGCGGGGTCAGACGGTGAGGATTGTGCCGGTGGAGCTGCAGCCCGGGAAGCACACGCTCGAGGTAAAGGCGCTTGACGATAATATCGTCGTAGATCAATGGATGTGGGATCCGGAGGCGAACCGCAAGTTCTACCTCTTTCCTATATGAGATTGGATCGCGCTCGGTAATCGCTCCCCATCTGACTTCTCCCCTCCTTCTCTTTACAATAAAGAGGCTTGGAAGTGCGTTTTTACTATATGCGTCGAATCAAGCACATACTCCTTATTTTACTGGCCGCTGTCGCTACCGCGGCTTCCATGACATCGTGCAAAGCCGTCAAACTTTCCGATGCAGACGACACGATGGCTCGAGGCGAATTCTTCGCGGCCTCCAACATGTATCGTAAAATTTACAACCGGCTTACCAAACCGGAGGAGCGCCCGCTGCGCGGCGAAGTGGCTCTACGTCTTGCCAACTGCTATCAGCGCCTCAACCGTCCCGTCAACGCCACCGCTGCATACCAGAACGCCCTGCGCTACGGACAGACCGACTCAATCATCTACCTGCGCCTCGGACAGATGCTCCAGGCCTCTGGAAAATATCCGCAGGCCATTACGGAATATGAGAAATTTCTCGAGTTCAAACCCGACGACGAGCTCGCGCGCTCCGGAATCCGCGGATGCCGCATAGCAATCGCTTCAAAGGAGGCCCCGAAGAGCCGCTACGTCGTGAAGCAGGCAAAACTCTTCAACTCGCGACGCGCGGATTTCGCCCCGATGTATCTCGACAAGAACTTCGACGTCCTTTATTACACGACGACAAACGAAAAAGCTACTGGCGACAACAAGTCGGAGATCACCGGCATGAAGAAGGGTGACATATGGATGTCGAAGAAAAACGAAAAAGGGGAATGGCAACGTCCCGCTCCCGTAGAAGGGGAACTGAACTCGGACGCCGACGAGGGAATTATATCCTTCTCGCCCGACGGCCAGACTATGTACCTCACTGTAGCAAAACGATCGGAAACGTCAAGCACTTCCGTGGAGATACACACATCGCGTCGCAGCGAGGCATCATGGAGCGCGCCTCAGAAATTCGAGATCCTCAACGACACGGTGACAGCGGTTGGACACCCGGCTGTTTCACCCGACGGCAAATACCTCTACTTCACATCCGACATGCCCGGCGGTTACGGAGGCCTCGACATATGGCGCATCGATCTTCAGGAACGTGGAGGTAGCCTCGAAAATCTCGGTCCGCAGATCAACACCGCCGGCAACGAGTCGTTTCCATATGTCCGCACCGACTCCATTCTCTATTTCTCAAGCGACGGGCATTCCGGATTCGGAGGGCTCGATATTTTCAAGGCTCGACTCAACTCTACGGGCGACCGCTGGAGCGTTGACAACATGGGGCAACCCATAAACTCTACAGGAGATGACTTCGGCATCACATTCGGACCGGGCGAGTCGGGTTTCTTCAGTTCCAACCGGGGAGACGCCAGAGGATACGACCACATCTATTCCTTCCTCCTCCCTGACCTCAAGATAAGTATCGCGGGATGGGTTGTGGACAAGGACGACGAACCCGTTCCGAACGCCATCATTCGAATCGTCGGAAACGACGGATCGAACCAGAAGGAGGTGGCGAGAGACGACGGAAGTTTCAAGTTTAACCTCCAGAGAGGGGTGAAATACGTAATGATGGCTGGAGGGAAAGGATATCTAAACCAGAAGGTGGAATTTGAGAGTGATTCGGCGGAGGAAGACGCGGAATACGGCATCGACTTTATTCTTGCCTCCATTACCAAACCAAGCACCGTTGAGAATATCTTCTACGATTTCGACAAGGCTTCCCTTCGCACTGAGTCGAAGGAGGCGCTCGACGAACTGGCCGTGATGCTGGAAGACAATCCCAACGTGTCGATAGAGATGAGCGCGCATACCGACAGAAAGGGAAGCGAGGATTATAATATCTCGCTCTCGGAGCGTAGAGCGAAGAGCGTGGTGGACTATCTCGTGCAGAAGGGAATCAACCCGGCACGCCTGACATCGGTGGGCTACGGCAAGACGCGACCGAAGACAGTCACCAAACGCATCAACAAGGAATTCCCGCAATTCGAAGAAGGGACGGAACTGACGCCGGAGTATATAGAGACACTTTCAGAGGAAGATCAGGAGGCCGCCGACCAGATCAATCGCCGCACTGAATTTCAGGTGACAGCCATCGACACCGATTTCGAACTGCTCTGGTAAAACTACAATCATGTCTATATCATATATCTTTCGACTCATAATATCTGCAGCCATCACGTCACTCTGCCTTTGCTGCTGCTCAGGCAACAAGGCCGAGAGAAAGAGCGCTCTCGAGCAACGCCGCTCTCCCATCGTAGCCTTTTGCGAGGGAATAGACTACGCTGACACAGCATCCCTCCACGACAAAGACAAAATGGACGCAAGAATGGCGGATCTGGTGAAACTGATGATGAGGTCAGACACCACCGACACAAAGAAAGCCCTCGCCATCTTCCTCATGGGGCTGAACGGCGACGAAACGGCGCTGCGCACGGCAGCCGAAAAAGCCGACCTATATCTCAATAGTCCCAATTCTCCTGCTAAGGACGAAACACTCTATCTCCTCTTCCTGCGATCGATGCTCAAAGCGCACGACCTTCCGGAAGACGTGGCGGCAAGAACCAAAGACCGTATATTCTTCGCCTCCCTGAATCGTCCGGGAACGAAAGCCAACGACTTCAATTTCATCGACAGGGATGGGCTTAAAAACTCTCTATATTCGGTCGGTTCGGAGAAGACTCTGCTCATATTTTACGATCCCGAATGCCCGCACTGTCCGGAGATTCTGGAGAGGATAGCGAAAAATAAGAAAGTAAATGCTGCGATCGAGGAAGGGAGCCTCCAGGTTGTGGCAGTATATGCGGAAGGGAAACGGGATGTATGGGATAAAACGAAGCGGGAGCTCCCTGAAAACTGGACCGTTGCCTACGACCTGACGGGAGTACTCGACGAAGAACTCTACGATCTCCCGGCGATGCCTTACGTATTTCTGCTTGATGCAGACAAGAAAGTCCTTATAAAAGACATGCCCTTTTAAGGCAATAGGAAGGGAGACCTCCAGGTCTCCCTCTCGTAGACCGAGCAGCTAACAAGAAGGGGGTAGGAGAGCAAGAAAAGTAGATTGCGATTTGCAGAAATCAGATTTTTTTTGTAAATTTGCACAAACTATTGACATATGCAAACAGAGAAGCAAGTTATCGTAGACGGGTTGACTTTCGTGCCATATCTGACGAGCGATGAAATCGCGGCGCAGGTGAATCGCGTAGCCGGCGAAATCGCCAGGGATTACGAAGGAAAGGCTCCGATTTTCCTGTGTGTGCTCACCGGTGCTTTCGTGTTCGCCTCTGACCTCATCCGCGCTACCGGGCTCAATGACTCCAAGATAACCTTCATCCGATACAAATCATATGAAGGGACATCCTCTACCGGCTCAGTGAAACAGATAATCGGTTTGACCGACGACATCGAGGGTCGAGACGTGATCATCATAGAGGACATCGTAGACACAGGCCTTACGGCATGCCGAATGATCGAGGACCTGAAAAAACAGAACCCGGCTTCCGTGAAGTTCGCAACCCTGCTCTACAAGCCGGTGAGCAGCCAGACAGGATTCACGCCCGACTACATAGCGTTTACGATTCCCCCTAAATTCATAATCGGATACGGCCTCGACCTCGACGGCAAAGCCCGAAACATGCCTGACATCTACGTCATAAAGGAAGACTAAACTCCAAAACATCACAACCCAACAACCTCATAACCCAACATATGTTGAATCTGGTATTATTCGGCGCCCCGGGCAGCGGCAAGGGCACCCAGAGCGAGAAATTAATCGACCGCTATGGTCTCCATCATATATCTACCGGCGAAGTGCTACGCAAGCAGATAAAGGAAGGCACGGAACTCGGCAAGATCGCAGACTCCTACATCAGTAAGGGACACCTGATCCCGGACGACCTGATGATCGACATCCTGCGTCAGGAACTCAAAGGACTCCCCAAGGAGTGCAAGGGAGTGATATTCGACGGCTTTCCCCGCACTATTCCCCAGGCAGTGGAGCTTGAAAACCTCCTATCGGAAATCGGCACTGACCTGACAGGGGTCGTCGGTCTCGAGGTGCCGGAAGAGGAACTTGTAGCCCGAATGCTGAAGCGCGGTAAGGAGACCGGACGCGCCGACGACAATATCGAGACTATCCTCAACCGCCTGAAGGTCTACCACAACCAGACCGAGCCCCTCAAGGAGCATTACCAGGGCAAAGGATCCTACATGCAGATCGATGGTCTTGGCGACGTAGACGGAATCTTCGACTCAATCCTATCCAAAATCGAAGAAAGACACCAAGTCTAATATAACCCCATAACCCTTTAACCCCATAACCCTTAAGTTGAGCTTGCGAGACTTAAATAAAGGGAGGGACCCCAAAGACATTGCGAAAAGATAAATGGAACAGGAAGAAATACAGCAGAAACAATACGCGGCAGACAACATCCAGGTGCTCGAAGGCCTTGAGGCCGTGCGCAAGCGCCCCGCGATGTATATCGGAGACATCTCCGGCCGCGGTCTTCACCATCTCGTCTACGAGGTGGTAGACAACTCCATCGACGAGGCCCTCGCAGGCTTCGCCTCCGACATTAAGGTCACTATCCTCGAAGACAACTCTATCCGCGTGGACGACAACGGACGAGGCATCCCCGTAGACATGCACGAGAAGATGCACAAGCCTGCTCTCGAGGTGGTGCTCACAGTTCTACACGCTGGCGGTAAGTTCGACAAAGGCTCCTACAAGGTGTCCGGTGGTCTCCACGGCGTCGGCGTCAGCTGCGTCAACGCACTATCCGACTACCTCCGCGCCGAGATTCACCGCGACGGCAAGGTGCATATGCAGGAATACGCCTACGGCAAACCTACATGCGACCTCCAGGTGATCGGTGAGACCGATCACACAGGAACCACCATTATCTTCCATCCCGATGCAAGCATCTTCACGGAGACAATCTACGACTACGAGACGCTCGCTAATAGACTCCGAGACCTGGCATACCTCAACGCCGGAATCACGCTGACGCTGACCGACGAGCGTTTCCGCGACGAAAACGGCAACCCGCGATCCGACCGCTTCCACAGCGAGGAGGGTCTCAAGCAGTTCGTACGCTACATCGACCAGGGAAAGGAACCCCTGATCGAAGACATTATCGACCTCAAGACGGAACGCAACGGCGTGCCGGTGGAAGTGGCTATGACATACAACACTTCCTTCAACGAGAACATATATTCCTACGTCAACAACATCAATACTATAGAGGGTGGCACACACCTGACAGGGTTCCGTCGCGGCCTGACGGCGACCCTGAAGAAATATGCCGACGACAACAACCTGCTCGACAAGCTCAACAAGGCGAAGATCGAACTCTCGAAAGAGGACTTCCGCGACGGACTTACCGCTGTGGTGTCAGTGAAGGTGGCCGAACCTCAGTTTGAAGGACAGACAAAGACGAAACTCGGCAACAACGACGTGATGGGCGTGGTGCAGACCGCCGTCAGCGAGGCCCTTCGCAACTACCTTGAGGAGCATCCGAAGCAGGCTCGCGCGATAGTAGACAAGGTGGTGCTCGCGGCTACTGCCCGCCAGGCTGCCTACAACGCCCGTATGAAGGTGCAGCGCAAGACTCCGCTCGCGGGAGCGGGCCTCCCCGGAAAACTCGCAGACTGCAAAAGCCGCGATGCCGCCGAGTGCGAGATATTCCTCGTCGAGGGTGACTCGGCAGGAGGCAGCGCAAAGCAGGGACGCAACCCCAACTACCAGGCTATCCTTCCACTGCGAGGCAAGATCCTCAACGTGGAGAAGGCTATGGAGCACAAGGTGTTCGAGTCGGAGGAAATCGTAAACATGTTCAAGGCCCTTGGTGTGACGATAGGCACGGAGGAGGATTCGAAGGAACCCAACGTCTCGAAGTTGCGCTACCACAAGATCATCATCATGACTGATGCCGACGTAGACGGCGCACACATCGCGACGCTGCTGATGACATTCTTCTTCCGCCGCATACGCCCGATAATCGACAACGGCTACCTCTATATCGCCACTCCTCCTCTATATAAATGCGCGCTCAAGGGACGCAAGAACGTTTTCGAGTACGCTTGGACCGACCAGCAGGTGCAGTCGTTTGTCGACAACAAATGCGGTGGCGACCGCAACAGACTCGAGATCCAGCGTTACAAAGGTCTCGGCGAGATGAATCCCGAGCAACTTTGGGAGACTACAATGGATCCGGAAAACCGAATGCTGAAGCGCGTGACGCTGACCGACGCGGCGAGCGCCGACCATACTTTTGCAGTGCTGATGGGCGAGGAAGTGGGACCGCGACGTGAATTCATCGAGGAGCATGCCACTTATGCTAATATCGATACCTGATTTTTGAAATTCTTATATCTTATATATATTTAAAGCATCCCCCACCCGGGGATGTTTTTTTTTGCACCGGTAGGAAGGGAGACCTCCAGGTCTCCCTCTCAATAACCGAGCAGCTACTTGGCCAATGCCGCGAGCCCTCTACCCCTGCCCCTCTCCGCGTGATCCCCACCGTTCCCACCACCACTGCGTCCCCAGCGTGCTGCCCAACATATTGCGTAGCCTATGGTACTCCCTGCTTGCTACTGAATAGTTTCTGCATCAGGGCCCTTGTTCTCTGGAACTCTGGTCTTGAATGCGATGCTCTCTGCCCCTCCGCCTCTCCACGTGAAACCTCGCCCAAAATCGCCCCAGTAGCTCTGAAATTATATGAGATGGGGTCTAAGAAGGTGCGACAATGCTCGGGGGAC
>JAIDTS010000204.1 GCA_029060585.1 Muribaculaceae bacterium | reverse complement strand
TTTCTACATGCACGGCTACAGTCCGGCCGAAGGCCAGGGCAACAAGCTCGTTCTTGAGCTCGCAGTCCGCTTCTAAACCCTTCCCCATGACATATCAAGATAAATCCTGATAAATCAAGCCCAATCCCGATAAATCATGATAAATCAAGCCTAATCCCGATAAATCCAGCCCAATCCCGATAAATCATGATAAATCAAGCCCAATCATGATTAATCGATCCAAAATCGCCTCCAAATGATTCTCAATTCTTTATTATTTAAGTTTCGCTTGTTCTTGCAGATTTAATCGCAATCCCTAAGCGCAGGAACTGCGCTATAATTAATCATTTATCATTATTCTTCTCTGCTCCTCTGCGCCCTACCATTGAACTTCCCTATAACTAAATGTTGCATATTATCCGCGTCAGCCGGCGAAGCCGGGCTCAGCCACGAATCAGCGTCGGCCAGGTCGTCGACATGCCTCTTAAGACTAAAGACTACAGACTTAAGACTTAAAAAATCCGCGTTCTATCCGGCCACGTCAGCGCTTCCGGCAGGGCGAACGCCCGCAGCCGATCTGAGTTGCCTGCCCTTCCTCTCCAATCCAAGCCATTATCTGCCGTCCGCCAGTTCTCTTCCTTTTAAGAAGGCGCGACAGCACTGGGGGGACTCTGAGATTTTTAGAGTGTGCTAAAGTTGAGTTAATAAAATTTTTTTTGTAACTTTGCAGGCTGAAAACAGGAATAATTAATAGGAAAGATGATACAGACCAATAACCTAAGCATCCAGTTTGGAAAGAAACCTCTTTTCTCGGATGTAAACCTTACTTTCACCCATGGCAACTGCTATGGAATCATCGGAGCTAACGGGGCCGGAAAATCCACCCTTATGCGCATACTCTCCGGTGAGCTCTCTCCTACTTCGGGTTCTGTCACAATGGGTCCCGGTGAGCGTCTTTCGGTTCTGGAGCAGGACCACTTCAAATATGACGATTGCACCGTTATCGAAACCGTACTCCGCGGCCATACCGTCCTCTGGGACATAATGCAGGAGAAAGACGCCCTCTACGCAAAGGAGGATTTCACGGAGGAAGACGGTATCCGTGCTGCCGAACTTGAGGAAAAATTCGCTGAGATGGAAGGATGGAACGCCGAAAGCGATGCCGCCGCACTCCTTTCAGGCCTCGGCATAAAGGAAGACTCCCACTATTCACTGATGCGTGACATGGGCGCCAACGAGAAGGTGCGCGTCCTCCTCGCGAAAGCGCTCTTCGGAAATCCCGACAACCTTCTCCTCGACGAGCCTACCAACGACCTCGACCTCGAGACTGTCGCTTGGCTCGAGAACTACCTCTGCAACTTTGAGAATACCGTGCTGGTAGTCAGCCACGACCGTCACTTCCTCGACGCCGTCAGCACCCATACCCTTGATATCGACTACAATAAGATCTCTCTCTTTGCCGGAAACTACAGTTTCTGGTATCAGTCTTCGCAGCTTGCCCTCCGCCAGCAGCAGATGGCCAATAAGAAGGCGGAGGAGAAGAAGAAGGAACTCCTCGAGTTCATCCGCCGCTTCTCCGCAAACGTGGCCAAGTCGAAGCAGACCACTTCCCGCAAGAAGATGCTCGAGAAACTCAACGTCGAGGAGATTCAGCCTTCCACTCGCCTCTATCCTGGCATTATCTTCACTCCCTGCCGCGAGGTGGGCAACAAGATTCTGGAGGTGAAGGGCCTGAAGGCCACGATCGACGGTGAGGTGCTATTCGATGATGTCAACTTCCAGATCGAAAAGGGCGACAAGGTGGCTTTCCTGAGCCGCGACCCACGCGCCATGACCGCACTCTTCGAGATCATAATGGGCAACCGCAAGGCCGACGCCGGCGAGTTCGACTGGGGACAGACCATCACCAACGCATATCTGCCGCTCGACAACAGCGCTTTCTTCAATACAGACCTCAACCTCGTAGACTGGCTCTGCCAGTATTCGAAGGATTCATCGGAAATCTATCTTAAAGGCTTCCTTGGAAAGATGCTCTTCAGCGGCGACGATGTGTTGAAGAAAGCAAGCGTGCTTTCCGGAGGTGAGAAGATCCGCTGCATGATTGCCCGCATGATGCTGACAGATGCGAACACCCTCGTGCTCGACTCTCCCACCAACCACCTCGACCTCGAGTCGATACAGGCGTTCAACAACACACTGCAGAACTTCAAGGGTGTGATTCTGATGTCAAGCCACGACCATGAGTTCATCCAGACCGTCTGCAACCGCATCATCGAGCTGACGCCAAACGGAATCATCGACAAGATGATGGACTACGACGACTACATCACCGACGAGAAAGTGGCCGCAGCCCGCGAGCGCCTCTATAAATCCTGATTTAAGTTTCGCTTGTTCTTGTAGATTTAATCGCAATCCCTTAGCGCAGGACTGCGCTTGTTCTCTGCGCTCTCCGGGCGATGCGAAGCAGCCCGTAATCTTAGCGTGCTCGCTCCGGTCGTGACGCGAAGCTTACTTAAGCATTGAATCTTTGCCCCTCTGCGCCCTCTGCGTGAGATTTTAGAGCTTGCGAAAGTTGAGATCCTGATAAATCCCGATAAATCACAAAAGGCCGGAAGCAATCCTTCCGGCCTTTTAGTATTGCGTAGCCTCTTAAGACTTAAGACTCAAGACTTAAGACTTATTCCTTCCGACCTTTTAGTATTGCGTAGCCTCTTAAGACTTAAGACTCAAGACTTAAGACTTATTCCTTCCGGCCTTTTAGTATTGCGTAGCCTCTTAAGACTTAAGACTCAAGACTCAAGACTTATTCCTTCCGGCCTTTTAGTATTGCGTAGCCCCTGAAGACTTAAGACTCAAGACTTAAGACTTATTCCTTCCGGCCTTTTAGTATTGCGTAGCCTCTTAAGACTTAAGACTCAAGACTCAAGACTTATTCCTTCCGGCCTTTTAGTATTGCGTAGCCTCTTAAGACTTAAGACTCAAGACTGAAGACTTATTCCTTCCGGCCTTTTAGTATTGCGTAGCCTCTTAAGACTTAAGACTCAAGACTTAAGACTTATTCCTTCCGGCCTTTTAGTATTGC
>JAIDTS010000203.1 GCA_029060585.1 Muribaculaceae bacterium | reverse complement strand
CCTCATCGTCGCCTGTCACTTTGGAGGCGGCGATCACTTCCTGATACTTATCCATAACTCATTTAATTCATAATTCACAATTCATAATGCATAATTCCATGGCCCGTCAACATGGAATATGGCCATAGAAGAATCACATATAGCGCAAAAATAATAAAAATTGAGCAAAGGCCACTAATAAAATCCTGATTTTTTTTAATTATGATTAAACCAAAGAGGCCATGAAATAGTTTTAAAAGATGAAAAACCAATTTAGAAACCATTAAAAATTTATCTGACTATGAAAAAATACAGATGTGAAGTATGCGACTGGATCTATGATCCCGAAGTAGGCGATCCCGACAGCGGCATCGCACCCGGAACAGCTTTCGAAGATATCCCCAACGACTGGGTATGCCCCGTCTGCGGAGTAGGCAAAGACGACTTCGTCGAAGAGCCCGAACTATAAAAGACATTTGCCTAAGACAAGGCAACCAAATAGGACCGCTCCTTTCGCGGTCCTATTTTTATTTGGCTAATTCATGATTAATCATTAATTTTGCAAGTGTTAAGTAGCTGGTCAAATTAAACGTATATTATCCGCGCCGGCGATTCCGAGGCGATTTGGCTGCGGAGGGAGGGAGCGATGCGGGCATCGTGACCGAGCGACAAAGCCGAAGCGGCCGGAATCGGCAAGTGGAGAATATACGAGATCATCTACTTTCATGGGTTATTATTGTATCGTTTTAATTTGAACAGCTACTTATCATCAGACAGTCCATCATGGAGACCATTTCAGTAATAGTTCCGGTGTATAATGCGGAAAAGTGGCTGCGCGACGCGCTTGAATCGCTGCAGAGCCAGACCTATACGGACTTCGAGGCAATCCTGGTCGACGACGGTTCTGCAGACGAATCCGCAGGAATCTGCCGCGACATATGCGCGAAGGATCCGAGATTCCGGCTGATAAGCCAGACCAACACCGGGGTATCGTCTGCCCGCAACGCAGGCATGGATCAGGCGCGTGGAGAATGGATAGCCTTCATGGATGCAGACGACCTTATGGTGCCAGATGCCCTTGAGATCCTGATGAAGCATGCCCTGAGAAGCGGCGCCGGCATAGTAGCGGGGAAATATGTCAGGGATATCCGACATCTCGAATCCGAAGGCGACGACCAAGCCCTGACAGTCCCGTCTGACACAGCGATACTCATCGGCCTCTACCAGAAGAGAATCCTCAACAGTCCATGCGGAGTGCTCTATAGGTCTTCAGTATTTAATGAAGCACCCCGACTCCGATTCAGGAACTGCCGCTACGAAGACCTTGACCTTTTCTATCAAGCCTTCGAACGCACTGAGAAAGTGTGCATACTTGACCGCGCGGTTTATTTTTACAGGGACAATCCCAAGAGTTTCATCAACACATGGAGCGAAGCACGCCTTGACGTGCTTGATGTCACCGACCGTATGGTAGAGCATATGGGACAACGATCGCCCTCCCTCCTAAGGGGAGCACGGGACCGACGTTTCAGCGCGCATTTCAACATGCTTGTAGAAATGACCCGACGCGGCATAGACAATCCGGACCAAAGACAACGATGCCTCAAAGTGATAAGGGAGGAAAGGCTCAATGAACTGACCGACGGAAAGACAAGATTGAAAAACAAACTCGGCGCCCTGCTCTCCTATCTCGGGATGCCGGCAATTAGAATGATATGCAGGTTGTCACGCTGAATCCACAGGCCTTCGAAAATCATGCCGAACGCCTCGCCAAAGCCATAGAGGCCGGATCGGCGCTACACTATGACGCCATAGTGGGCGTAAGGCGAGGAGGATCGATCGTATGCGACGCATTATGCCGCCACTTACCCACCGCCCGATATGGAGCGAGATATGACGTGACACTCCAGCGTCCTTCCACAAAGCACAAGGGAGAGAAGACCAGCCATTTGCTCAAACGCCTGCCCATCCCCCTTCTCGACGCAATGCGTATGGCCGAAGCCGCCATCCTCTTGCTCCGGAGGAAAATAAAGCGAGCCGCCGCCGTTCCTGAAGTAGAAATTCCGCAGGGACTTGCATCTACGCTAACGAACACCTCGCGACCTGAAATACTGGTGATAGATGACGCCATAGACAGCGGCGATACACTATACGCAATAGCAGAAACGCTAAAAAAAACGAATCCGGACACAAGGATAAGCATAGCGGTAATCACTGAAACCACGCGTAATCCCCGCATCCGGAGCAACTATACCCTTTATCGAAACAGAACATTGATTAGATTTCCATGGTCGAACGATTACAAGGAGAACTGACAGGCGCAACATTCG
>JAIDTS010000202.1 GCA_029060585.1 Muribaculaceae bacterium | reverse complement strand
GGGTATCACCGGATGCGCTTACTGGGAACAGTGCGCACAGTGGCAGGCACAGATCGATTATCCCGAGGAGATGTTCGGCTATCACCTCAGCACCTGGACTTCAAACTGCCACCGCATATTCTACCACGAATGGATGCGCTATGCTTCCTACTGGCTGCAGCATGACTGGGTGGCTCGTCACGGAGTCGAGGCTTACGGACGCATCTGGAGGGAATCGGAATTCCCCGAGGATCCCATCGAGACCTACACACGCATCTACAACGGATCGGACATGCAGAAGACATATGACGAGCTGTATGACTACGCCGCCCATATGGTCTACTACGACATCAAGGGAGTACGCGAATACGCCATTGACGAAGCTAAGGGCAACTATTCTACTGATCTTTACCGCATCGACAACGACAAATATCAGGTAGGCTACAAATCTACTCCGGGAACGGCTGGCTTCAACGTTATTCGCCTAATGACATCGGCTGGCCAGACCGTGAAAGTCAAAGTGGATGCCCTTAATCCCGGCAGCGCACTTGCTGCTAAAGATGCAGGATCTATTGTAAATGGAGACGGAGCAATCGTCGGAGCCACCAAGAACTACAACAACCAAAGCAACAACACAAGCAATTTCCGCTTCGGTTATGTGGCGATCGTAGGTGGCCAGCCTCAATACTCCGCTATGACAAAGGGAAGCAACGGCACAGCTACCTACAATGTGCCGGCAGATGCGACTGAGCTCTACTTCGTGATAATGGGTGCTCCCGACACATACAACCGTGTGCCTTGGAACGACAACGAGACCGACGACGAGCAGTGGCCCTACACCATTACTCTCGAGGGCAGCGATGTATACGGATACTATGAGCCGTCTATGCCTGTATATGATAAGGTCAACGCCAACACACTCAATGTAAGCTATGACCTCTCCGTCGATCCCAACGACGGTGATTGGGTAGCCGGAGGCCTCAACCTGATGTCGACTGAGATGAGCGAGTTCCTCGGTGTTCCGTTCAACGAAATGGCCGGACTGATGGATGTGCCTCACGCCGGAACCGCAGTTGAGAAGATTGATGGAAAGATTGTGGTGTTCAACAAGAATGCTGATGGAACCATATCCAATATGCCGACAGCTAATGACGGCTATTGGGTGACTCCGGAAGGAACAGCCGTAGACTACGGAGACGCCACAATCTATTACGAGATCAGCGGTATAAACGTAACTCTGGGTAAGAAAGGCGCGGTAGGCACACCGGGCGAGACCATGGTGATGCACCCCGTATTCGTGTATACGAACGGTGGCACCGAAAAAACAGTCAACATAACCATTAACTATAAATTCCGTGGCGAACCTGTACGTGCTCCGCGCCGTATTGCTTATTCAAAAATGAAGAAATTCTAATCTTCTTTTATCGCTATTATTAGGTTCGAAGGGACGGTCCGTCAATACCGGGCCGTCCCATTTGCTTTATAACTACATGAGATACCTATACCTTA
>JAIDTS010000201.1 GCA_029060585.1 Muribaculaceae bacterium | reverse complement strand
GTGTTTATTTTATGTTATATAGGAAGATAGAAGGGCAGATCAACGAACATTTCGCTTCCAATACGGACAAGGTATTGGTGGTCACCGGTGCGCGACAAATTGGAAAATCATATATAATCCGATATTGCGCATCACGCTATTTCAAGAACATTGTAGAGATAAACCTAATTGAGGATGCGGAAGGTAGCGGTCTTTTCCAAATTATCAACAATATTGATGATTTCTATCTTGCATTGGCGTCTTACACTTCGCAACCACTTGGAGACAGGACGGATACCCTCATCTTTCTTGACGAAATACAGGAATGTCCGCATCTTCTTACTCTGCTTAAGTTCCTTAGGGAAGATGGTAGATTTCGCTATGTCGCCAGTGGTTCGCTGCTTGGTGTGACATTGAAGAAGTCGAGCTCTATACCTTTGGGCAGCATTGACATACTAAAGATGTATCCCTTAGATTTCGAGGAATTTCTGATAGCAAATGATTTTGGAAGTCAGGCTATAGATGCGCTTAGGAGATGCTTTCAAGAATCGAGGAGCGTTCCTGAGGGAGTTCATTTCCGTGTGATGGATCTCTACAAAAGGTACCTGCTTGTCGGTGGACTACCTGAAGCTGTCAACACCTATCTTGCATCGCATGACCTAATAAAGGTGCGAGAGGTACAACAGACGATTACAGACCTTTACCGACTGGATGCGGCCAAATACGATAAGGAGCACTCCCTCAAAATAGGAAGAATCTACGATCTCATTCCGTCAAATATGGAAAATAAGAAAAAAAGGGTCGTTTATAAGGATATAGAAGAAAAGAAATGGAAGAAGGCATCAGACTACGAGGATGAAATGGAATATCTTGTAAGTTCGGGCATCGCATTGGAGGTAAACGCAATATCGAATCCGAGATTTCCATTAGTTGAAACTGAACAGAAAAACCTGGTAAAGCTCTATTTCAATGATCCAGGATTGCTTACTGCGGCTCTTTACCGGACGAATCCAGCTCCGGTACTTCTTACGGAACGCAGTATCAACCTTGGCTCTGTCTATGAGTGTTCCGTAGCCTGTCAGCTCGCAGCTAACGACAATAAACTGTTTTATTACGATAACCGCAACCATGGTGAGGTGGATTTTCTATATGATGATTTCGAAACCCTCTCTGTTGTACCTATAGAGGTAAAATCCGGTAAAGACTACAAGCGGCACGTTGCAATCAGCAGGTTTGTGTCGAACTCGGAATATGGAATAAAGCATGGATATGTTCTCTCCAACAGCGGTGTGGTGGAGACAGATGGTAAGATCACGTATTTTCCCGTATATTTCTCCTTGTTTTTCGATAACCGTCTTGATAAGGATGGCCCGATATTGATATAGTTGCCTCTCAGAATCCCGATGGCAGAATGTGAGAAAGCGGAAGCTTTCCCCTCCGAGGGGGATTTAAGGTGGATTTCTTTGGCAGATGCGGGATTTTTCTTAATTTTGTATTCAGAATAGCTAAACCTACTTATCATGAAAAGAAATTTATTGGCAGTGTTGCTGTTTGTGCTGGTCAGCTTGACGGCATCGCAGGCTGCGCAGCGAGAGAAGTATAACTTCAACAGCGACTGGCTGCTGGAGATCGGTGATATTCCAGGCGCTGAGAAGCCGACTTTCAGCGATGCGGGCTGGAAACGGGTCACGCTCCCGCGTGCATTCAACGAGGACGAGGCTTTCAAGATTCCGATCGCAGAACTGACAGACACTGTGGTGTGGTATCGCAAGCATTTCCGCCTTCCGAAGGAGGCGAAGGGGCAGAAGGTGTTCGCTGAGTTCGAGGGTGTGCGCATGGGTGCAGACTTCTATCTCAACGGGCATCATCTCGGATATCACGAAAACGGTGTGATGGCCGTAGGCCTCGACCTGACTCCCTATATCAACTACGGAGGCGAGAACGTATTGGCCGTGCGCGTGGACAACGACTGGAACTATAAGGAACGTGAGACGGACCAGGGTTATCAGTGGAACAACAAGAACTTCAACGCCAACTACGGGGGTATCCCGAAGAATGTCTGGCTGCATACGACCGACAACATATACCAGACCCTACCTTTGTACAGCAATCTCGGGACGACAGGAACATATATCTATGCAACCGACATCGACGTGGCGAGCCGCAAGGCCGTTATCAACGCGGAGAGCGAGGTGAAGAACGAGACGAAGAAGCCTGCGGAGGTGGGTTTTGAGGTAGAGGTGATCGATGCCGACGGCAAGACAGTAGGCAACTTCAGCAGCGCGCCGGTGAAAGTGGCTCCCGGGGCCACGGTGACGCTTGCCGCCTGCGACACTATCAACAACCTGAATTTCTGGAGCTGGGGATATGGATACCTCTATGACGTAAAGACACGTCTTACCGTCAACGGGAAGACTGCCGATGAGGTGACTACTCGGACGGGATTCCGAAAGACGCGCTTCGGCGACGGCAAGATATGGCTCAACGACCGCGTGCTCCAGATGAAGGGCTACGCACAGCGCACGAGCAACGAATGGCCGGGCGTGGGTATGTCGGTGCCGGCATGGATGAGCGACTATTCCAACGGAATGCTCATCGACCACAACGCCAATTTCTTCCGCTGGATGCACGTCACGGCCTGGAAGCAGGACGCGGAGTCGTGCGACCGCGTGGGAGTGATGCAGATGCTCCCGGCCGGCGACGCGGAGAAGGACGTAGAGGGTAGGCGCTGGGGGCAGCGCAAGGAACTGATGCGCGACATGATCATCTATTTCCGCAACCATCCAAGTGTCATCTTCTACGAGAGCGGCAACGAGTCGATCTCACGCGACCATATGCTTGAGATGCGTGAGATACGAGACCTGTATGATCCGCATGGAGGCCGCGCGATAGGATCGCGCGAGATGCTCGACATCCGCGAGGCGGAATACGGGGGCGAGATGCTCTACGTCAACCTCAGCGAGCATCATCCTATGGTTCAGACCGAGTACTGCCGCGACGAGGGACTCCGCAAGTACTGGGACGACTGGAGCTATCCCTACCACAAGCATGGCGACGGTCCGCTATACCGCAATGCCGATGCCTCGGCCTATAACCAGAACCAGGATCAGCTGGCGGTAGAAATGATACGCCGCTGGTATGACTTCTACCGCGAACGTCCCGGCATGGGACGCCGCGTCAATTCCGGCGGCGCCAAAATCATCTTCTCCGACACGCAGACCCACTGCCGCGGAGCCGAGAACTACCGAAGAAGCGGTGTCGTAGACCCGCTGCGCATTCCGAAGGATGCATATTACGCCCACAAAGTGATGTGGAACGGATGGGTGGATGTGGAAAACGATGAGTCCTATATCATCGGCCACTGGAACTATGCTCCGGATGTGGTGAAGCCTGTCTATGTCGTTTCGACCGGCGACAGCGTCGCCCTCTTCGTCAACGGCAAACCGCAGGCTGCGCCTAAGCGCGACTATGAATTCCTCTTCACATTCGACAGCATCCAGTGGGAGCCGGGCACAATAGAAGCCATCGCCTACGATAAAAACGGAAAGGAGACGAGCCGCTTCTCCAAGAAAACAGTCGGAGACGCCAAGAACCTCAAGCTGACGCTCATGCAGGGTCCGGAGGGAACATACGCCGATGGAGCCGACATCGCTATCCTGCAGGTTGAGGTAGTGGACGAAAACGGAGACCGCTGTCCGCTTGCCAACGACATGATAGAATTCACGCTCGAGGGTCCGGCAGAATGGCGTGGCGGCATAGCGCAGGGGGAAGACAACTATGCGTTCGCCACTTCACTGCCTGTAGAGTGCGGCATCACCCGCGTGCTCGTGCGCTCGACTCCGGAATCAGGAAAGGTGAAATTGACCGCCAAGGCAGCAGGTCTGGGCGAGGAGAGCGTGGAATTCACAACCGTTCCCGTCGAGGTGAAGAACGGCCTGAGCAAGCATTTCCCGGCGCAGGCGCTCGCCCCGCGTTATGACAGAGGTCCGACACCGTCTACACCGTCTTATTACGACAAGAAGGTAGACGTAAGGGTGAAATCTGCAAAGGCGGGATGCAATCAGGAGAGCGTAGCCAACAGCTGGGATGACAACGAGCTTAGTGAATGGCGCAACGACGGACGCAAGGAGACGGCATGGATCACCTACGAACTCGAGCGTCCGGCCGAGATAGACGAGATCAACATCAAGCTTACGGGCTGGCGTCAGCGTTCGTATCCTCTTGAGATCTACGCCGGCAAGGAACTGATATGGAGCGGCGATACCGACCGCTCGCTCGGATACGTGCATCTGAAGACGCGTCCGGTACGTTCGCGTGAGATCACGATACGCCTCAAAGGGGCGACGGCCGACAGCGACGCTTTCGGGCAGATCGTGGAGGTAGTGGAACCTGCGGCAGGTGAGCTCGACCTCTTCAAGGCCAAGAACGGCGATAAGCAGGGGAATGAGCTTCGTATTGTGGAGGTGAATTTTTTGGAGAATCTTAATCTTTGAGTCTTAAGTCTTAAGTCTTAAGTCTTAAGAGGAAGCCCCGAATTCCAGCGAATCCGGGGCTTTCTTGTGCTGCCTTTTCAGGGCATAGTATTCTAAGGGGTCAGAGGGAGAGGGTCATGCGGTGGTATTGATGGCCGAAGAAGTTGACCTCTCCTGCCTCGCGGAAGCCTAAGGAGGCATAGTAGTCTTTCAGACGCGGTTTCTCGACCGCAACCAAAAGGGCGAATTTCCGATATCCGAGAGAGGCGCCGTAGTCGATTGCAGCCTGCATTAGCTCCTTTCCGAGGCCATGGCCGCGGAAGTCCGGCTCGACGGCAAGAGAATCAAGATAGTATTCTCCGGGATACGTCTCTATCGCTGATTTCCTGATGACTTCCGGATCGACTCCTTCCCACAGACGGCTCCATGTATATTCTCGTATGGGAAGGTAGTCATCGCCTCGATAGGAGATGATGCAACCGACCGGTCGGCCGGCGTCCTCAGCTATCAGCGCCTTATTCCAGGAGTACATGGATTTAGGGTCGGCACACGACTTCTTGACCCACTCCAGATCGGATGTGTCCATATCCAGAGCGGTCAATACAGTCTTTGCGACGAAGTCGGTGTCTGATTCCTTTGCTTTTCTTATGGTCATTTTAAGTCTTAAGTCTTAAGTCTTCAGTCTTGAGCTATCAGCTGTCAGCTATCAGCGCTCAGCGATCAGCTATGAGCGATCAGGGTTCAGCTGGCAGCTATCAGCTATCAGGGTTCAGCTGGCAGCTATCAGCGATTAGCGGTCGGAGGAAGCCGCAGGCTGGAAAGCCTGCCTTCCATAATTAATATTGCTCTTTTTCGTTGGGGAAGTCGCCGCTCTTGACGTCGGAGATGTAATGGCGGAAGGCGTCGGTCATCACCTCGCCGACGTTGGCGTAGCGGCGCAGGAAACGAGGGGAGAAGCCCATCGTCATGCCGAGCATGTCGTGCATCACGAGCACCTGTCCGTCTACGCCGCCTCCGGCTCCGATGCCGATGACGGGTATGGTGAGTTCCTTGGCGACCTGCTCCGCGAGTTTAGCAGGAATCTTCTCGAGCACGATAGCGAAACATCCGATCTCCTCGAGGAGTTTGGCGTCTTCAATCAGTTTCTTAGCTTCGGCCTCTTCCTTGGCGCGGACGCTGTAGGTGCCGAACTTGTTGATGCTCTGAGGTGTCAGGCCGAGATGTCCCATGACGGGGATTCCTGCGCATAGGATACGCTGGATCGACTCAGCTATCTCCGCTCCGCCCTCGAGCTTGAGCGCCTCTGCGTGGCTCTCCTTCATCACGCGGATGGCCGAGGCGAGGGCCTCCTTCGAGTTGCCCTGATATGTGCCGAAGGGGAGGTCGACCACCACGAGGGCACGCTTGACGCCCTTCATCACCGACTTTGCATGATATATCATCTGGTCGAGTGTGATGGGGAGGGTGGTGACGTTGCCCGCCATCACGTTGGAGGCAGAGTCGCCTACCAATATCACATCCATTCCGGCCTCGTCGACGAGTTTCGCCGAAGTATAGTCGTATGCCGTAAGCATCGAGATCTTCTCTCCGCGATGCTTCATCTCCGTAAGGCGGCTTGTAGTCACCTTGCGGGTGTTTTCTGCTTGTGCTGTTGACACTTTAATTAATGATTAATTATTAATGGGATTTGTCTGGATTTATCTTGATTAATCTTGATTAATCGGGATTTATCTCAATTCAAAATTCTCAATTCTCAATTATGAATGGGTCTGGACTGCCTGAGTGGGGGGGAGTTCGCGGTTGCGGCGGTCGCATTCCTCGACGGTGCGGTCGGCGAGGTCGGCGAAAGCGCGTGCCTCGGGATTCTCGGAAATCTCTCCGCCGGTGCATTCAGTCGCAGTAGGATGTCCGGCGTCGGCTTTCTCGCAGATGTCGGCCACGAGAGGAATCTGCGCGAGAAGGGGAACGTTGAGTTCCTCTGCGAGACGCGCGGCACCTCCGTTGCCAAAGATGTAGTATTTCTCCTCGGGATGGGGTGCCGGGGTGAACCAGGCCATATTCTCAACAAGTCCGAGGATAGGCACGTTTATCTTCTCGCTGCGGAACATTCCTATGCCTTTGCGGGCGTCGGCGAGCGCAACCTCCTGGGGTGTACTGACCACAATAACTCCGGTGATGGGGAGAGTCTGCACGAGTGTCAGATGGATGTCGCTGGTTCCCGGGGGCATATCGATTAGGAAGTAGTCGAGGTCGCCCCACCAAGCCTCCGTAATGAGCTGCTTGAGCGCGTTGGAGGCCATACCTCCGCGCCAGAGCACGGGGCTGTTGCGGTCTACCACGAAGCCGATGCTGAGCATCTTAACTCCGTATTTCTCCACGGGATCGATCCATTCCTTACCTTCCTGAACTGTCATGAAGAGTTTCTCGTCTTCCACACCGAACATCTTGGGCATCGAGGGACCGAAGATATCGGCGTCGAGAAGACCTACCTTATAGCCCTTCGCCGCAAGAGCGATGGCAAGGTTGGCTGAGACCGTTGACTTGCCTACGCCTCCTTTGCCGGAGCTGATGCCGATGATGTTCTTCACGCCGGGGAGGGGAGTCGCAGGTTTCGGAGCTTCCTGCTGCCTGTATTTGACTGCAATCCGACCCTTGACGTCGATGTCGGGGTCGGCGAATACGGGGAGGGTTGCCTCAGCGGCACGCACCACCGACTTGATGAAAGGGTCGGTAGGTCGGTCGAAGATGATGGAGAAAGACACCTTGTTGCCGTCGATACGGATGTCGTCTTCCACCATGCCGAGCTCGACGATGTTCTTTCCGTTGCCGGGATACTTGACGTTTGTCAGGGCGTCGAGTATAAGTTTGGGGTATATAGCCATGATTAAGTTTTCAGTTTTGAGCT